>JBEKSK010000040.1:0-13268 GCA_049517155.1 Solirubrobacteraceae bacterium | reverse complement strand
TGTTCCTCAACAAGGCCGACATGGTCGACGACGAGGAGCTGCTCGAACTGGTCGAGGTGGAGGTGCGCGAGCTCCTCTCCTACTACGACTTCCCGGGCGACGACATCCCGTTCGTGATCGGCTCGGCGCTGAAGGCGCTCGAGGGCGACGAGGCCTCTCGGGAGAAGATTCTCGAGCTCGCTGCGGCGCTTGACTCCTACATCCCCGAGCCCCAGCGTGACCTCGACAAGCCGTTCCTGATGCCGGTCGAGGATGTCTTCTCGATCACCGGCCGCGGCACCGTCGCGACGGGACGCATCGAGCAGGGGATCATCAAGACCGGCGAGACGGTCGAGATCGTCGGCATCAAGGACACCGCGAACACGGTCGTGACCGGTGTGGAGATGTTCCGCAAGATCCTCGACCAGGGACAGGCCGGCGACAACGTGGGCTGCCTGCTGCGCGGCACCAAGCGCGAGGAGATCGAGCGCGGACAGGTGCTGTGCAAGCCCGGTTCGATCACCCCGCACACGCATTTCAAGAGCGAGGTCTACGTGCTCAAGAAGGAGGAGGGCGGGCGTCACACGCCGTTCTTCTCCGGGTACCGGCCTCAGTTCTACTTCCGCACCACCGACGTCACCGGCGTGGCCAACCTGCCCGAGGGTGTCGAGATGGTGATGCCGGGAGACAACGTCCAGATGGAGATCGAGCTGATTCAGCCGATCGCGATGGACCCGGGTCTGCGGTTCGCGATCCGTGAGGGCGGCCGCACGGTCGGCTCCGGCGTCGTGACCGAGATCATCAAGTAGGCGACAGACCGGGCAGCGCTAGGTCCGCTGCCCGCCGTTAAGACAGATACGACATTCACACCTTGCGGTCAGGTCGGCCGGCGAGGCGGGCAGCTGTGACAGGCCTTGTGGCCCGCACGTTTGTGCCCGTCCTTTGTGCAAACAGACCGCGTAGCGCAGCAATTCGGCAGAGCGACAGCACGAAACGAGATCAGCGGCCCGATGGCCTCTCCCCAGAACAAGATCAGAATCAGACTGAAGGCCTACGACACGCAGGCGATCGAGACGGCCGCCAAGGAGATCGTGGACACCGCGACGCGCACCGGCGCGACGGTGTCCGGGCCCGTGCCGCTGCCCACCGAGAAGAACGTTTACTGCGTGATCCGCTCGCCGTTCAAGGACAAGGACTCACGCGAGCACTTTGAGATCCGCACGCACAAGCGGCTGATCGACATCCACCACCCGACGCCGAAGACCGTCGACTCGCTGCAGCGACTCGACCATCTGCCCGCCGGCGTCGACATCGAGATCCGACTGGCGAGCTGATGGCGGCGATCCTCGCGCGCAAGCTGGGCATGACGCAGATCTTCGGCGAGGATGGGGCCGTGGCGCGCGTCACGGTGCTGGCCGCCGGGCCCTGCCACGTCACGGCGATCCGCACCAGCGAGCGCGACGGCTACAAGGCCGTGCAGCTCGCGTTCGGCAGCGTGCGCGAGAAGGCACTGACGAAACCGGAGCTGGGGCATCTCGCGAAGGCCGATGCGCCGCCGCTGCGCCACCTCGTCGAGTTTCGCGACGAGGGCGACGGACTGCACGTCGGTGAGACGGTCGAGGTATCGGTGTTCGAGCCCGGCCAGCACGTCAAGATCTCCGGCGTCTCCAAGGGCAAGGGCTTCCAGGGCACGATCAAGCGCCACCGCTTCAGCCGCGGCCCGGCCGGGCACGGCTCCCACAACGTTCGCGCCCCGGGTTCGATCGGCGCCTCGGCCTGGCCGGCCCGCGTGATGAAGGGGATACGCGGACCGGGCCAGATGGGCAACAAGCGCGTCACCCAGCGCGGCCTGGAGGTCGTCGAGGTGCGCGCGAGCGAGAACCTGCTGTTCGTCCGTGGCTCGGTCCCCGGCCCACGCAACGGCTACGTGGAGGTGCGCAGCGATGGCTGAGGCGCCTGTGCTCGGCGGCGGTAAGCCGCTCGCGCTTGACGAGGTGGCCTTCGGCGCGCGCTTCAACGGGCCGCTGCTGCACGAGTCCGTGCGCGCCGAGCTGGCTGCGCGCCGCCGCGGCACCGCGGCGACGAAGACCAGGGGCCTGGTGTCCGGCGGCAACTCGAAGCCGTGGCGCCAGAAGGGCACCGGGCGCGCCCGCGCCGGCTCGACGCGCTCGCCGATCTTCTCCGGCGGCGGCGTCGTGTTCGGCCCGCATCCGCGCTCCTACACCTTCAAGGTCAACCGCAAGGAGCGCCGCGCCGCGCTGCGCAGCGCGCTGTCGCTGCACGCCGGCCGTGGCACGATCGCGGTCCTCGACACGAAGGCGTTCGATGAGCCCTCGACGAAGGCTGCCGCGGCGCTGCTCACCGACTGGGGCAAGCCGCGCGGCACGCTCGTCGTCGTGACCGGCGAGGAGCGCGGCGCCGGACTGTCGTTTCGCAACATCGACCGCGTCGCGGTGCTCGCGCCCTCGAGCGTCGGCGTCGCCGACATCGTCGGCGCGGCGTCGCTTCTGTGCTCGGCCGCGGCGCTGGCCGAGCTGACGGCGCGCGCCGTCGGCACGAAGGCCGAGCCGGCGGAGGAGGCGGCCTGATGGAGCCGTCCACCGTGATCATCGCGCCGGTCGTCTCGGAGAAGAGCTACGTGCTCGCGGCGGCAGGCAAATACACCTTCCGCATCCACCCCGACGCCCACAAGACACAGGTCCGCCAGGCCATCGAGGCGCTCTTCGACGTACACGTCCAGGAGGTCCGCACGATGTCGGTGAAGTCCAAGCCGAAGCGCCGCGGCATCTCGCGCGGGCGCACGCGCAGCTGGAAGAAGGCGATCGTCCAGGTCCGCGCGGGCGAGACGATCCCGATCTTCGCCACGCTCGAAAGCGCGGCCTCCTGATGGCGATCCGCAAGCCCAAGCCGACCAGCCCGGGGATGCGCTTCGTCTCCTACCCGGACTTCAAGGAGATCACCAAGACCGAGCCCGAGCGCTCGCTCGTCGAGGGGCTCACGAAGAGCGGCGGACGCAACTCGTTCGGGCGCAAGACATCGCGCCACCGCGGCGGCGGCGCCAAGCGCCTGTACCGCCGGATCGACTTCAAGCGCCGCAAGGACGGCGTGCCGGCGCGTGTCGCGGCGATCGAGTACGACCCCAACCGCACCGCCTACATCGCGCTGCTGCACTACGCCGACGGCGTCAAGAGCTACATCCTCGCGCCGGCGCGGCTGAGCGTGGGCATGACCGTCGCGTCCGGGGAGGACGCCGACATCACCGTCGGCAACTGCCTGCCGCTCGCGAAGATGCCGACCGGCACCGTCGTGCACAACGTCGAGTTGCAGCCGGGGCGCGGCGGCCAGCTCGGCCGCTCCGCCGGCACCTCGATCCAGCTGATGGCGAAGGACGGCGACATGGCGACGCTGCGCCTGCCCTCGGGCGAGATGCGCCTGGTGCGCGCCGAGTGCCGCGCGACCGTCGGCGTGATCGGCAACGCCGAGCACCAGAACGTCAAGGTGGGCAAGGCGGGACGCAAGCGTCACATGGGCGTGCGCCCGCAGACGCGCGGCGTCGCGATGAACCCGGTCGATCACCCGCACGGCGGCGGCGAGGGCTCGACCACCGCCGGTCGTCATCCGGTCACGCCGTGGGGCGTGCCGACGCTCGGCTATCGCACGCGCAAGCGCGGCAAGCAATCCGACCGCTACATCGTTCGCGGCCGCCGGCGCGGAAAGGGCAAGCGATGAGCCGCTCGAGCAAGAAGGGGCCGTTCGTGCAGGAGCGCCTGATGGCGCGCATCGAGGCGATGAACTCTTCCTCCAGCAAGCAGATGATCAAGACCTGGTCGCGGACCTCGACGATCTTCCCCGAGATGGTCGGCCACACGATCGCCGTACACGACGGGCGCAAGCACGTGCCGGTCTTCGTCAGCGAGTCGATGGTCGGGCACAAGCTCGGGGAGTTCGCGCCCACGCGCACCTACCGTGGCCACGCCGGCTCTGGGAAGGTGCGTTAGCGATGGCCGACGAGACGCCGAAGACCGATTCGCAGGACGGCGCCGAGGACACGCCGGCCGCAAAGCCGCCGGCGCGGCGGGGCCGTGGCGCCTCGGCAGAGCCGATCGCGGACACCGCGGCGGAGAAGCCCAAGCGGATTCGCCGTCCGTCCAGGAAGGCGGATGCGGAGCCCGTGGCAGAGGCGGCGCCGAAACCTGCGCGCACGCGTGCGGGCGCCAAGGCCGCGGCGGAGGAGAGCGTCGCGGCCGAGAGCGCCGGGACGCAGGCGGAGGCTGCCGCGCCCAAGCCGCGCCGGATCCGTGCCCGCGCAGCCAAGGCGCAGCCGGGAGCGCCGGAGGAGGCGGCCGGCGCGAAGGCGCCGGCGAAGAAGCCCGCGCCCGCCACCGGCGCCGGCGGACCGTCGCGCCGGCTCGTCCCCGGCCGGCGGCGGTCCGCCAAGGACGCCCCGCTCGGGCCGCAGCTGGTACACGCGCACGCCCGCTACGTGCGCTCCTCGGCGCGCAAGGCGCGGATCGTCTGCGACCACATCCGCGGCAAGTCGGTGCCCGAGGCTCGCGCGATCCTGGCCTTCGCGCCGCGCGGTGTGGCCAAGGACTGGGCGAAGCTGCTGGACTCCGCGGTCGCCAACGCCGAGCACAACCACGAGCTGATCGGCGATGAGCTGCACGTCAAGGCGGTCACCGCCGACGTCGGCCCGACGCTCAAGCGCTTCCGCCCGCGGGCGATGGGTCGCGCGACGCCGATCAACAAGCGGACCGCCCACCTCTCGATCACGCTCGCGCCGAAGGAGTAGCGATGGGACAGAAAGTTCATCCCGAGTCGATGCGCGTGGGCTACATCCACGACTGGCAGTCCAACTGGTTCAACGAGCGCCACTTCGCCGAGTTCCTCGCCGAGGACGTCAAGATCCGCGCCCACATCATCAAGAAGCTCGCGCACGCCGGCCTCTCGGACATCACGATCAAGAAGGACTCCAACGAGGTCGAGATCAACATCCGCACGGCGCGCCCGGGGATCGTGATCGGCAAGTCCGGTAGCGAGGTCGACGCGCTGCGCAAGGACCTCCACCGCATCACCGGCAAGCAGATCAAGGTCAACATCCTTGAGATCAAGCGCCCAGAGCTGGACGCGAAGCTCGTTGCCCAGTCGATCGCCGAGCAGCTGCAGAACCGCGTCGCCTTCCGGCGCGCGATGAAGCGCGCGCTGACCAGCGCGATGCGCTCCGGCGCCAAGGGCGTCAAGGTCCAGGTCTCGGGCCGCCTCGGCGGCGCCGAGATGGCGCGCACCGAGGCCTACTCCGACGGGCGCGTCCCGCTGCATACGATGCGCGCCGACATCGACTACGGCTTCTACGAGGCGCGCACGACGTTCGGGCGGATCGGCGTGAAGTGCTGGATCAACAAGGGCGAGATCATGCCCGAGGGCTACGCCGGCAGCGACCTGACCGACATGAGCGCCCCGGCGCCGGCCGGCGGCGGCGGGGATCGCTCCGATCGCGGCGATCGCGGCGAGCGCGGCGGACGCAACGGCCGTGGCCGCGGCGGCGGACCCGGTGGGCCGGGCGGTCAGGGCGGCCCGGGCGGACGCAGACGCGGTGGCGGCCCGGGCGGCGGCCCTGGTGGTGGCGGCCCAGGCGGGCGCGGCGGCGGCGGCGGTCGTGGGCGCGGCGGCGCGCCCGGAGGCGGTGGGCGCTGATGCTCGCTCCCAAGCGCGTCAAGCATCGCAAACAGCACCGCGGGCGCCGCGGCGGGCTCTCGCGCGGCCAGGTCACCGTCCAATTCGGCGAGTACGGGCTGAAGGCGCTGGAATGCGGCTGGCTGACCAACCGCCAGATCGAGGCCGCCCGTATCGCGATGACCCGCAAGATTCGCCGTGGCGGCAAGGTCTGGATCAACGTGTTCCCCGACAAGCCGGTCACCAAGAAGCCGGCGGAGACACGCATGGGCTCCGGCAAGGGCTCGCCGGAGGGTTGGGTCGCGGTCGTCAAGCCGGGCCGCGTGATGTTCGAGCTGGCCGGCGTCTCCGAGACGCTCGCCCGCGACGCGATGCGCCTCGCCGGCCACAAGCTGCCGGTCAAGACCAAGTTCGTGCTGCGCGAGGACTGAACGCGATGAGCGACGCCAAAGATCTGCGCGACATGACCGACCGCGAGCTCGCCGAGCACGTCGCCAGCACGCGACGTGACCTCTTCGGCATGCGCTTCCAGCATGCGACGGGCGAACTCGAGAACACGGCCGGGCTGCGCGCCGGCAAGCGCGAACTGGCACGCACGCTGACGATCGTCAGCGAGCGCCGCGCCGCGCAAGCCGCCGGTGCCGAGGTGAAGAGCTGATGATGGCCGACGAACAGGAGCCGGAGGCGGCGCAGGCCGCTGCGGCTGGACTTGACGAGGTGGATGTGGAGCAGAACGTGCCGGACGCGCAGGCGGATTCCGAGACCCAGACGCAGGACGAGGCAGGCCCCGAGGCCGAGGCCGCGAGCGAAC
This sequence comes from Solirubrobacteraceae bacterium, assembly GCA_049517155.1. Classification (GTDB taxonomy): domain Bacteria; phylum Actinomycetota; class Thermoleophilia; order Solirubrobacterales; family Solirubrobacteraceae; genus Palsa-513. The sequence continues at coordinate 6,805 of JBEKSK010000040.1, read as the reverse complement.
CTGCGCCCGACGCCGCCGGCGAACCTTCGGCCGACGGCGAACCCGAACCCGAAGCCGAACAGGCGCCGGGGGACGACGGCGACCAGGCCGCGCCCGCGCCCGCAGCTCCTGCTGCCAAGCCCGAGCCCGTCGTGATCGTCGCGCCCAAGGAGCGCCGGCGGCTCAAGCGGGCCGCTAAGGCTCCGGCCGCCCGCGGTCCGCTCAGCGCGGAGGAGCGCCAGGCCGAGCGCGTCGCGCTGCGGGCCAAGAACGCCAAGGCGCGCCGCGGCGAGCGGCTCAAGGCGCGCGCCGCCAAGCCCGCGAGCGAGGTTGCACCACCGGAGCCGATCGAGCACGCCGTCGGGCGGCCGCGAGCCCGCCAGGGGATCGTTGTCTCCGACAAGGCGGCGAAGACGATCACCGTGCGCGTCGACACCTCGCGGCGCCACCGCCGCTACAAGAAGATCGTGCGCAGCTCAAAGACGCTGCACGCCCACGACGAGCACGACGAAGCCCATGAGGGCGACCTCGTGCGGGTTGTCGAGACGCGGCCGCTGTCGGCCACCAAGCGCTGGCGCCTGCTCGAAATCCTGGAGCGCGCGAAATGATCCAGAACGAGACACGGCTGAAGGTCGCGGACAACACCGGCGCGCGCGAGATCCTCTGCATCCGCGTGAAGGGCGGCTCGCGCCGGCGCTACGCCCGCGTCGGCGACGTGATCACGGCCACCGTCAAGCAGGCGACGCCGCAGGGCACCGTCAAGAAGGGCGAGGTCGTGACGGCCGTCGTCGTGCGCACCAAGAAGTCCTTCGGCCGCGCCGACGGCACCTACATCGCCTTCGACGAGAACGCCGCCGTGATCATCGACGACGCGAACAACCCCCGCGGCACGCGCATCTTCGGGCCGGTCGCCAGGGAGCTGCGCGAGCGCAACTTCATGAAGATCGTCTCCCTCGCACCGGAGGTGCTCTGATGAAGATCCGCCGGGACGACACGGTGATCGTGATCAGCGGCAAGGACCGCGGCAAGACCGGCAAGGTGACGCGCGTCGACCCCGTGAAGGAGCGCGTCTACGTCGACGGTCTGAACATGATCAAGCGCCACGAGCGTCCGCGGCAGGTCCCCGGAGCGCAGCGTGCGGAGAGCGTGGGCGGCGTGATCGAGCGCCCCGGTCCGATTCACGTCTCCAACGTCGCGCTGATCGACCCCAAGGACAAGCGCCCGACGCGCGTCGGTGTCGAGCGCGTCGACGGCAAGGCCTTCCGCATCGCGCGCCGTTCCAAGGCGAGGATCGACTGATGGCGCAGAACGCTCAGCGCTCGCGGCTGAAGAGCCGCTACGAGCAGGAGATTCGCCCGGCATTGATCGAGCGCTTCCAATACACCACGCCGATGCAGGCCCCGACGATCCGCAAGATCACCCTGAACATGGGCGTCGGTGACGCCAAGCAGGACTCCAAGGTGCTCGAGGCCGCCACCGAGCAGCTCGCGACCATCGCCGGCCAGCGGCCGAGCGTGCGTCGCGCCCGCAAGTCGATCGCAGCTTTCAAGCTGCGCGAGGGCATGCCGGTCGGCGTTTCGGTGACGCTGCGCGGCGAGCGCAGCTATGAGTTCCTTGACCGTCTGATGTCGGTGGCGATACCCCGCATCCGCGACTTCCGCGGGATGAACCCGCGCTCGTTCGACGGCCGCGGGAACTACTCGCTCGGCGTGCGCGAGCAGATCATCTTCCCCGAGATCGATTACGACGCGATCGACCAGACGCGCGGGCTCGACATCACGATCACGACCAGCGCCAAGACCGATGCGGAGGCATTCGCGCTGCTCGAGGCGTTCGGGTTCCCGTTCGCGCGCCCCGAGGGCGCGCCCGCCATCGGCGCCACCGCCGCTGCCGCGCAGGCGCCGCCGGCTGCCGACGCCGAGGACGTGCTCGAGGAGGCCGCGGAGGAGCTCGCCGCCGACGCCATCGCCGAGGAGCTCGTCGAGGAGCTCGCCGCCGAGGAACTCACCGAAGAGCTTGCGGTCGAGGAGGCGGTCGAGGAGCTGGCGGAGGAGCTCGCGGTCGCGGAAGCGGTCGAGGAGGCTGTGGAGGAGCTGGCGGAGGAGCTCGCGGTCGAGGAGGCGGTGGAGGAGCTGGCGCAGGAGCTTGTCTCAGAGGGGCTCGTCAGCGAGGACGCGTCTGAGGAGATCGCCGAGGAGATTGTCGCCGAGCTCGTGGTCGAGGAACTCGTCGCGGAGCTCGTGGCGGAGGAGGTGGCCGAGGAGCTTGTGGCCGAGGAGCTTGTGGCCGAGGAGGTGGCGCAGGAGCGCGCGGCTGAAGATGGCGCTACCGTTGAAGCGCCCCCGGCCGAGGAATCCGCGGCCGCCGAGGAGCCCGCGGCACGCGCCGAGCACTCGCCGGACGCCGAGGCGCCGCTCGATGATGAGCCCGCGGCGGAGCCGGACCCCGACGAACCGAAAGATCAGGAGTAGCACGTGGCAAAGACCTCTCAGCGCGTCCGCCAGGCGCGGCCCGCAAAATTCAAGACGCGCGCGTACAGCCGCTGCCACCGCTGCGGCCGTTCACGCTCGGTGTACCGCAAGTTCGGCCTCTGCCGGATCTGCCTGCGCGAGATGGCGCACCAGGGCCAGATCCCCGGCATGACGAAGTCCTCGTGGTAATCGGAGCCAACGCATGTCGATGACCGACCCCATCGCCGACTTCCTCACGCGTATCCGCAACGCGATCCACGCCTCGCACGAGACGGTGCTGATGCCCGCCTCGCGCCAGAAGGCCGAGCTCGCGCGGATCCTCGCCGAGCAGGGCTACATCGACGCCTTCAGCGTCGCGGCAGCCACCGACTCGCCCGGCGACGTGCTCGAGATCCGCCTGCGCTACGACGACTCGCGGCGCTCGGCGATCACCGGCCTGCGGCGGGTCTCGCGCCCCGGACGGCGCACCTATGTCGACGCGAAGCACATCCCGCGCGTGCAGGGCGGGATGGGGACCGCGATCGTCTCGACTTCGAGCGGCGTGATGACCGGCCACGAGGCCCGCGCAGCGGGCGTCGGCGGCGAGGTCGTAGCGGAGGTGTGGTGAATGTCGCGCATCGGTAGAGCCCCGATCCCGGTGCCCAGCGGCGTCGAGGTCACGATCGAGCCGGAGCTCGTCAGCGTCAGCGGCCCCAAGGGGGAGCTGTCGGAGCGGATCCCGCTCGACATCGACGTCGCCCGCGACTCCGACCAGCTGGTCGTCACGCGACCGACCGACCGCGGCCAGCACCGCGCGTTGCACGGCCTCGTGCGCACGCTCGTCGCGAACATGGTGATCGGCGTCACCGACGGCTATGAGAAGCGCCTTGAGATCCAGGGCGTCGGCTACCGCGCCCAGCTGAAGGGCCGCGACCTGGAGCTGGCGCTCGGCTACTCGCACCCGGTCAACGTGATCGCGCCGGACGGCATCGAGTTCGAGGTCCCGGTGCCCACACGCGTCGTTGTTCGCGGCATCTCCAAGCAGCGGGTCGGCGAGATGGCGGCCTACATCCGCAAGCAGCGCCCGCCCGAGCCCTACAAGGGCAAGGGCATCCGCTACGAGGGCGAGGTCGTCACCAGGAAGGTCGGTAAGCGGGCATGACCGTCATCACCAAGGAAGCGCGCCGCCTGCGCCGCCGCCGTCGCGTGCGCGCCAAGGTTTCGGGCACCGCACAGCGGCCGCGCATCTCCGTGTTCCGTTCAAATCGCGGCATCTCGGCGCAGCTGATCGACGACCTCGCCGGCAACACGCTGGTCGCCGTCAACTGGATCGAGCCGCAGCTGCGGGCGCTGGCGCCCGCCGAGCGCGCCGCGCGGGCCGGGGCGCTGCTGGCCGAGCGGGCCCAGGCAGCCGGCGTCTCGAGCGCCGTTTTCGACCGTGGCGGCTACCGCTTCCACGGCCAGGTCAAGGCGCTTGCGGAGGGAGCGCGGGAAGCCGGACTGCTCTTCTGAGCTACCCTTGCCGATCCCCATGCGAATCGATCGAACAGTCAGCCCCGCCGGTCTGGACCTCCAGGAGCGCGTCGTCGAGATCAACCGCGTCGCCAAGGTGGTCAAGGGCGGGCGTCGCTTCTCGTTCACCGCGCTGGTCGTCGTGGGCGACGAGAAGGATGTCGTCGGCGTCGGCTATGGCAAGGCCAACGAGGTGCCGCTCGCGATCCAGAAGGGCGTCGAGGCGGCCAAGAAGGCGCTCTTCCGCGTGCCCAAGCACGGCGCGACGATCACGCACGAGACGACCGGGCGCTTCGGCGCGGGCCGCGTCTTCCTCAAGCCGGCCGCACCCGGCACCGGCGTGATCGCCGGCGGCGGCGTGCGCGCAGTGCTCGAGCTGGCCGGCATCCACGACATCCTTTCCAAGAGCCTCGGCTCGCAGAACCCGATCAACCTGGTCAAAGCCACGGTGGAGGGGCTGCAGGGGCTCTCGACCCCGGCCGAGGTCGCCAAGCTGCGCGGCCTGAGCGTCGCGCAGGTGCTCGGTCTCGTCGACAAGCGCATCCCGGTCGCCGAGACGCTGGCGGCCGACGCCGAGCCCACGCAAGCCGCGGTCCCCGAGGCGGCCGGCGCATGAGCGTTCTGCGCGTCACCCAGCATCGTTCGCGCAACGGCTGCAACAAGCGCCAGCTGGACACGCTGCGCTCGCTCGGCCTGCGCCGGATCGGCCACACCGTCGATGTCCAGGACACACCGCAGGCGCGCGGCATGCTGCACGCCGTGCGCCACCTGGTCTCGGTCGCGCCGCCGGAGGGCAAGTAAGTGAGCCCCGCCGCACCCAAGCGTCCCGTCGAGCCGCAGGAGGAGCCACAGGGCGCTCCCGCGGCATGGATCGGGCTGCACTCCCTGCGCCCCGCACCCGGCAGCCGCAGGCCGCGCAAGCGCGTCGGCCGCGGCGAGGGGTCGGGCACCGGCAAGACGTCGGGCCGCGGCCAGAAGGGCTACGGGTCGCGCTCGGGCGCGAAGGACCGCTCGCGCTTCGAGGGCGGCCAGATGCCGATTCACATGCGCATGCGCAAGCTGCGCGGCCCGCACAAGAAGCAGTCGATGCCCTTCGAGCCGTTTCGCACGCACACCCAGCCGGTCAACCTCGCCGATCTGGAGGCCCGCTTCGAAGCCGGCGCCGAGGTCACGCTCGAAGCGCTGCGCGGCGCCGGGCTTGGGACTCGCAAGGGCATTGCGGTCAAGATCCTCGCCCGCGGCGAGCTGGCCAAGGGCCTGACGGTGCACGCGCACGCCTTCAGCGCGACGGCCCGCGAGCGCATCGAAGCCGCCGGCGGCACCTGCGTCGTAGTCGAGAAGTAGCCGACCGCCACCGGCCGTTGCGCTCACAACCACCAAGAGCCGACCCACTAGACTGACCCACCGGTCTCGATGATCAACACGATTCTCTCCGCGCTGACTGTCCGAGACATTCGTCGGAAGGTCGCGTTCACCGCACTGATGCTCGGCCTCTACAGGCTGGGCGCGCATCTGTACGTCCCCGGCGTCAACGTGGCCGCCGTCAAGGCCAACTCGTCGCTGAGCGGCTCGGGCATCTTCAGCTTCCTGAACCTGTTCTCCGGCGGCGCGCTGTCGCAGATGGCGATCTTCGCGCTGGGCATCATGCCCTACATCACGGCGTCGATCATCCTGCAGCTGCTGCAGGTCGTCGTGCCGTCGCTGGAGAAGCTGCGCCAGGAGGGTGAGGTCGGGCAGGCGCGCCTGACGCAGTACACGCGCTACCTCACGGTCGGCCTGGCGTTCGCCCAGTCGATCGGCTACGTCTTCCTCTTCCACTCGCTCTCGACGACGAGCGCCGGATCGATCATCCCGACCTTCGACCTCCAGCACATCCTGCTGATCGTGATCTCGCTTACGGCAGGCACGGTGCTCGTGATGTGGATGGGCGAGCTGATCACCCAGCACGGCATCGGCAACGGCATCTCGCTGATGATCTTCGCCAACATCGTTTCGCGCCTGCCCGGGGCGGCGCAAACCTGGTACCAGTCCAACAACCAGGTCTTCAAGGTGGTCCTGCCGTTCCTGGTGCTCGCGGTCGTCGCGGCCGTCGTGTTCGTGCAGGAGGGCCAGCGGCGGATCCCCGTGCAATACGCCAAGCGCGTGATCGGCCGACGGATGACCTCCGGCGGCCAGACCTACCTGCCGCTGCGCGTCAACATGGCGGGCGTCATCCCGGTCATCTTCGCCGCCTCGCTGATGGCGTTCCCGCCGACGATCGGCCAGATCGTCAACACGCGATGGTCGATCAAGCTCGAGGACTTCTTCTCACCCAACGGCTGGCACTACATCCTGGGCGAGGCGATCCTGATCGTCATCTTCACCTACTTCTACACCGCGGTCACCTTCAACCCGGTTGAGCAGGCCGACAACCTGAAGAAGTACGGCGGCTTCATACCGGGGGTCAGACCCGGTCGGCCGACGGCCGAATTTCTCGATCGCATCCTCGCGCGGCTGACTTTCCCCGGCGCTCTCTACCTTGCTGCCGTGGCCGCGCTGCCGGCGATCGTCTACGCACGGACCGGCGAGAACTTCAACTTTGGCGGCACCTCGATCATCATCGTGATCGGCGTCGCGCTGGACACGATGAAACAGCTCGAAGCCCAGCTGATGATGCGCAACTACGAGGGCTTCCTCAAGACCTGAGCGCGCGCGCAGCGGTTACGCTTGGCTCGCCGGCGACGCAGGCGCACGGCGAGGCGCGCAGATCCTTCACGATGTCCGAACTCAATCTGATCCTGCTGGGTCCGCCCGGCGCCGGCAAGGGCACCCAGGCCGCGCTACTGACCGAGGACTTCGGTCTCCCGCACATCGCGACCGGGGAC
>JBEKSK010000039.1:0-13302 GCA_049517155.1 Solirubrobacteraceae bacterium | reverse complement strand
CGCTTATTGCGCACTTAGTGGCCGCGACGCCGTCGGTGGCAATAATCGACAGATGGAACAGAGCGTGCAGCCGAGCCGCCGCAGGTCGATCTTGCGCGTGCTCGCCGCGGCGCTCGCGGGCGCGATCGGCGCCTTTGGCGTTCCAGCCGGGGCGCACGCCGCGGCGCAGCCGGCGTCCGCCGGCGCCGCCCCGCCGCACGCACAGAGTTCCGGCACCGCGCCCGACTGAGTCACACGGGCGCTCGCGGCGCTCGCGCTAGCATCGCCACGACCATGTGTTCGCGTATCGCCCTGCGAGCGGCGCTTGTGGCCGCGACGGTCGCCCTGGCCCTACCGGTGCTCGGCGTGGCGGCCGCCGCCGGAGCGAGCCCGGCGCGCGTCTCGAGTGTGAGGTGCCGCGAGCTCAGCGCTGCGTCGATCCCCTTCCCCGCACTCGAGGCCAGCTACCGCAAGCTCACGGGCCTCGCGCCGAACACCCGCCTTGCCAAGACCCAGCCCCAGCGCTACGGCATCTGCGGAACCACGCGTTACGCCTTCGCGCTGCTGGTGGTCGCCCAGGGCGTCAAGCTCAGCTACCGCCAACAGGTTGCCCAGCAGGACCACTCGCCGATCTGGGTGCAGAACGCGAAGGGAACGTGGGTTGACGAAGGCCTGGACGACCTCTGCAAACTCGCGCCCGCCGCGCTGATCGACCTCTGGGAGGTCGGCGTCAGCTGCAAGTGACGGCGTGCCGGGGCGCGCGTTCTGCTCTCGAGCTGGTGATGGCTACCCGAGCAGGTCGTAGAACACTCGGCCGCTCATGTGGGCGACGTGCCCGGCGAGACGGCCCTGCTCGAGCACGAGGATCAGGCCGGCGGCGCGGATGGACGGGAGGCGGTGCGCCGAGCCTGGGCTCCCAGCCCGTCCGCCGGCTCCGGGCGCGTCGGCTACGATTGCCGCCCCGCCCTCTTAGCTCAGTTGGTAGAGCACTTCCATGGTAAGGAAGGGGTCAACGGTTCGAGTCCGTTAGAGGGCTTCGCGGGTTTTGCCTGCTCAGCTGGCACTTTTGAATCCTCTGGGTCGGCTGTCGAGACCGAAAGCAGGGTTTGGAAGCCATTTGGAGGCCATTTGGGGTCACGGTCTTCGCCACCTGTGCCCATTTGCGCCCGCATTCTCCCGGGGTTCTCCGCGACATTCGTGGGCGCAGATATGGGCGCGTGGTCCTTGAAATTGGGGCCGGGTCCGGTGAGCGCCCGCCCACACTGACCACTTTGCAAGCAGGAAAGGGGTCAGCGAGCAGCACGCGTGAGCGTATCGACGGCCGGACAACGCGATGTTGACCGTGCCGGTGGCTGCCCCCGAAATTGGCGACGGCGGTCGCGAACGCCCGCTCGATCCCTTGGGCGTTAGCTCGGGGCGTTGAGTTGTGCGCGCAGCCAGTCGGCCGTCGTCGTCTCGTCCCACTCGCTGAGGCGATCGCAAGGACCGCGTGCTCGGCTGCGTCGACGGTTGGTGGCGGGATCCAGGTCCAGCCATTCGTCTCGATGAAGACGCGTAGCGTGACCCAGGCGGCGCGCTTGTTGCCGTCCGGCAGCGGGTGGTTCTTGGCGAGGCGGACGACGAGCACAGCGGCCTTGCCCACGAATTCAGGGTAGAACTCGACATCGCCGAAGCCTGCGGCCGGGGCGTGCAGGGCAGAGTCGGCGAGATCCAGTTTCGCGACGCGCATCAGCGTGTCGACTTCGAGGCCGGTGACTGCAGCCGCGATCGCGACGTAGTCGACCAGGTCGACGTACGCGACGCTCACTTCGCGAGGCGTTCGAGCAGCTCGCGATCCTCCGCGATGATGCGCTGCAGACGCGCCTTGAACTCGGGGTCGCTGCGGCGCCGCTCGACGGCCTCCTTGAGCGCCAGCTTGATCGTCTCGTTCAGGCTCTTGTCTTCCGCACGCGCTAGCGCCTCGGTGTCCGCCGCGAGCTCGCTATCGAGCCGCACAGTCAGATTCTTCACCATAGCCGCATAGTAGCATGGTGGCAGTCCGTCTATAGGCTCACAGCTGCTGCGCGTGCGAAAAGGCGACGCCACCCGGCTCTCGGCAGACGACTGCTCCACCCTCGACCCGGAAGCGGGTCCGGCGCTGTGCCGCCCTACTGCTCCTCGTCCGTAGCAGTAGTCAGGCGGACGCGGACGCGCGGCGGCGGGCATCGCGGTGGTGAAGATCCGGCTGAGGTCGATCGATTAGGACGTCTGCTGGTTGTCTGCCGCAGACGCACGGCGGCACTTCGGTCTCAGGGCGCGGCGTTTAGGGCTGGCCGGTTTGCGGTCCGTTCGCCGGCTGCTGGCTTGCGCGCGGTGCGTCGTCCGACGCGCCAGATCGTGCCGCCGATCAGTACGAGCGCGGCGGCGAGGAAGATCCCGGTCTCGAGCGCCTGCAGCGGCCAGTAGTGGCTGGTCGGCTGGTAGGTGACTAGCAGGTGCAGCTGGTGGGACAGGCTCGACATGCATTTCGAGAAGAGCGAATTCAGAACGCTCGGGCTGGCGGTGGCCTTGCCGGGGCCGCTGCCGGGTGGGAGTCCTGCACCGCTGACGATCTGCGGGCATCGCGCCCCTAGCAGGGCGTGGATCCGCCCCGCGCTCGGTGTGTTGCCGGCGTTGTCGACAATGCTGACCGAGTAGACCCAGGCGTTAGCGACGGTCGGTGAGGTGGCGAACAGTGACACTCCCTGCGGCCCGCCTGTGATCCCGGCATTCCCGGCGCCGAGCTGCTGCGCTGCGTGCGCTGCCGGTAGGAGGTGGGGGCGGATCCAGAAGGTGAAGATGATCCGCGCAGCGATGAAGCTGACGAAGGTTGCGGCCATCGCCGGCAGCGTGCGGCGCAGAATGGCGCCGGCTGCGAGCCCGACGGCGAAGGCGAAGCCGGCGTAGCCAATCGCGACGATCCCGCGCTCGGTGAAGACGCTCGGGTCGAAGCGGTTCATGTTGAGCTTGTCCAGTGGCGCGTACCACCAGCTGACGAGCCAGCTGGCGAGGCCGGCGACCGCGAGCGCGACGAGGCCAACGATCGCGACCTTGACGGCGAGCCAGCGTGTGCGCGTGATGCTCTGCGTCCAAACGAGGCGGTAGCTCCCCGTCTCGAGCTCGCGTGCCAGCAGCGGCGCGCCCCAGAACATCCCGATCAGCAGGGGGACGATCAGCAGCGCCGGTCCGAGCAGCGCGCTGAGGATTCGCTCATGGCCGCCGAACGTGCTCACGGTCGGATGCGCGCAGCCGCCATGCGCGGCACAGCCTGAGATATCGCCCATGTCGTATACATGGCGCAGGTGCTCGCCGGTGACCACGATCAGCAGCGCGAACGCGGCGAGCGCAGCGACCGTCGCAATCGCCTGCATGCGGAACTGGCGCCAGGTGAGCCAGATCATCGGCCGACCCTCGGGACTGCGTCAGGCTGATGCGTCCGGTCACGGCCCATGTGGGCGAGGACGATGTCCTCGAGACTGACCTCCTCGACCGTCCAGGCGGGGTCGATGATCGGCTCCTCGGTGCGGATCAGCAGTGTGCTCTGGCGGTCGGTATGCGTCTCCTCGATCACCTGCTGGCTGGACGGCAGCCGTGATGCGTCGCGACGCGGTCCGCTCAGCCGACGATGGCTGGTGAGGAGCTCGTCGACCTCGCCGGAAAGCTGGACGTGGCCTTCGGCGAGGAGGATCAGGTAGTCGCAGACGCGCTCGAGGTCGGCGACCAGATGTGAGGAGAGCAGGATGGTGACGGTGTGCTCGGCGGTGAACTCCATCAGGGCCTGGAGGAACTCGCGCCGTGCGAGCGGGTCGAGGCTCGCGACGGGCTCGTCGAGCACGAGCAGCTCGGGCCGTTTCGCGATCGCGAGCGTCAACGCGAGTTGTGCGCGCTGCCCGCCGGAGAGCGTGCCGGCCCGCTGTGCGCGATCGAGACCCAGCCGAGCGATCCGCGCCTCAGCGAGCGCCTGGTCCCAGCTCGGGTTCAGCGCGGCGCCCAGGCGTAGATGGTCGGCGACTGATAGCGACGGGTAGAGCGGCGTGTCCTGCGCGACGAAACCGACGCGCGCAAGTTGCGCGGCGGTCGCAGCGACCTCCTCGCCCAGGACCGCGATCGATCCCGCGCTCGGTTCGATCAGGCCGACCGCGAGCTGCAGCAGCGTCGTCTTGCCGGCGCCGTTGGGTCCGACGAGGCCGGCAACATGGCCAGCTGGGACCTCGAGCGTGCAGCCCGAGAGCGCCCAGCGACTCCCGTAGCGCTTGCCGAGGCCGCGCGTGGCGAGCGCGGCGGTCACGCTACGCCCTCGATGCGGGCGGAGCGAACAGCGTCGCGAAACAGCGCCTCGATCGACTCCTCGTCAAGGCCAGCACGCCGGGCCTTAACGATCCAGCCGCGCAGCTCGCGGCGCAGCGGACCGTGCGCGGCGAGCGCAGGATCCGCAAGCGACGAGCCAGTAACAAACGTGCCGACACCGGGCCGCGCGGCAACGAGCCCACTGTGCTCCAGCTCGCGGTAGGCCTTCAGCACGGTGTTCGGATTGATCGCCAGCCGCGCAACTACGTCCTTGACCGTCGGCAGCTGGTCACCCTCGCGCAGCAGCCCGAGACGCAGCGCGTGGCGCACCTGGTGGACGAGCTGCAGATACGGCGAGACACCCGAGCGCGAGTCCAAATGAAATTCGATCACATTCCCTCGTTTACACTAGCTAACTAGCACAACATACTCATAGCACGAGGGTCTGTCAAGACCGCCTTGCGCGAGCCCTGGGTTCGGCCTTGGACGCCATCTGCGGCGTCACCCACAGGTGAGTGGTGCCCCCGCCCCTCGGACGACCCCCACCCGATCAGGTCGCCACCGAACAGTGGTGCCGTGTACCAGAGCCGTTACCGGCTACCGCTACGGACGAAGACCATGCGCGGAACCGTAGAGCGGGGTGACGCTCGCTCGCGCCACGGAAGCGAGAGCCATATCAACACGTTCCGCCAGCATCGAGTTTCGTCCGGAGCGAGCGTCAGGGGCGAGAGTAGGCTGACGCTCGCAAGGTCGCGCCGAGCTAGGTCGCCCAGGATTCAATCGGCGCCCACACGCTGATGCGTCTTTTTCGGAGCTCGGCCACGCCGTCGGGGGTGTGGAGGTCACGATTCCACGCCCTCGACGGCGTCGCGGAGACGGTCTGTCTGTTGATTCGCCTGTACCGGCTGGTGGCGCGCGCCTCGCCTGCGCTTGTCAGGTCGAGTAGGTGATCGTGACGTTGCTGCCTTTGCCGGCGGGGGTGGTCTGGACGGTGCCGCGGGCGTGGGCGAACTTGCCTGTGCCACCGTTGATCTTCACCGTCGAAAACGGGCTTTCGGAGCCGGCAAGGCTGACGGTGAACTGGTCTGCCAGCAGCATCGAGCCGCCGATCGCGAACTGGGCGAAGCAGACCGCCTTCGGAGCGGTGGTGACGACGCAGGCCAAGTGACTGGACGCGGATGGCGCTGTGGCATGGTGTGCCGAATTGCCCACATAGCCGATCGCGGTGCTGTCGGCGGCAGATCCGGACGGAGGAGGCGTGTTCGAGTTTCCGATCGGATGCCCGGACGGATCGGTGAACGTGCTGCTGAGGTTCTTGTCAAAGAAGTGCAAGGTGGTCGTCGTGCTCGCGGATGCAGCCGGGATCGCGACGGCGCAGAGCGTTCCGATGACGACAACGCCGATGAGGACACCTGCGCGCCGATTAAACCCGTGAATCTTTGTCTGCAACATGCTGGCCTCCTTGGTTGGTTGGCGCAAGGCTTTCAGCGGCGGCTCCGGTTTTCGTCGTCGGCGAGTACGACTTGTCGTGGACTTTTGGATGATCTGGGTCCTACGTCAGTCGGACACGAGTCGCCCCCAGGCAGGATGCGCCGTCGGATTGGGGGCGCTAGCGTGAGCGCGTGGACACTGATCGCAATGTGATCGCGCGAGTACGGGCGGTCGATCTTCGGCGGGTCGACTGGGTTTTCGCGGTGCTGCTCACGATCGGCGAGCTCGCGAACGCGGCCTCTCAACCCCATCCCCACTTGGGTGTGCTGGCGGTCGTGTCGCTGATCGTGCTCACGAGCAGCGTTGCGTGGCGCCGCCGGGATCCGGTCCTGGCAACGCTGGTCGCGATCACCGGCCTCATCGCGTTTTACCGATCGAGCGGGAATTACGCCTACGGCTTAGCGGAGATGACGGTGATCCCACTGACCTTCTACATGCTCGGCCGTCGTTCGCGAGGCCGCGAGAACGCGGTCGCGTTCGCCCTGGTGTTCGGCTACTGGCTGGCGGCAGACGCTGTGATCACATACGCCCAAGTTGGCGCTTCGGTCGGCTTAGTGCTCGGGTCGGGGGCTCTGTTTGGCGGTCTGCCGTTCGCTGTTGGGCGCACGCTGGCTACTCGGAGCAGTTTGACGCGCGAGCTTGAGGCGAGTGCGGCGCGACTGCAGGCAGAGCAGGAGGTGCGCGCTCACCACGCTGCGGGTGAGGAGCGCAACCGGATGGCGCGGGAGCTGCACGACGTGATCGCCCACAGCGTGAGCGTGATGGTGATCCAGTGCAGCGCGGCGCGCAGCGTCGCGCGGCGGGACTTCGGGGCGGCCCTGACGGCACTCCAGGTTGTTGAGAGCTCTGGTCGCGAGGCGCTGGTGGAGCTGCGCCGGATCGTGGGCGTGCTGCGCCGCGGCAGCGACGAGCTCGCGGGGTCCGCGGCTCCGGGGCTCTCTCAGCTGGAAGCGCTGGTAGACCGCGCGCGCGCGTCGGGCCTGCCGGTCGAGCTGTGCATCGGGGATCGGCACGCGCTGTCGCCGGGGCTGGATCTCGTCGCCTATCGCATCGTGCAGGAGGCTCTGACCAACGTGATCAAGCACGCCGGTCCCGTGCCGACGGAGGTGAACGTCAGGTTCACTGCCCGCGAGATCGAGCTTCAGGTCTCAGACACCGGACGCGGATCGGCGCGCGAGCGCGATGACCGCAACGGGCCGGGGCATGGGCTGCTCGGGATGGGTGAGCGCGTCGCGCTCTACGGCGGCGAGCTCGCCGCCGGGCCACGCGCGGAAGGAGGGTTTGAGGTCCTCGCGCGGATTCCGTTTGACGGACCGGCGTCCGCACCCCAAGGGCTCGACTCGGCGCCGGCCGGGCCCGATGTGATGGTCGCGGCCGCCGGCCACCTACGATGGCCCTGGCTGGATCCGTTGCTCGCGGGCGTCGCGCTGGCGATATTGGAGATCGACGTGCTGACCGGCAGCCACCGCCGTGGCCCGCTGGCTCTGACTCTGATCGTCGTGGCGGGAATGGCCCTCATGGCTATCTGGCGTCGCCGCTCGCCGCTGCTCTTCCTGATCATCGTCGGGGCGCTTGCCACTGTGTTGAACCATGCCCTGACGTCGCTGGACAACTTGGCGCTGGTCGCAGCCTATGTTCTGCTGGTTCCGGCGTACGCCGTCGGTGCTTGGGAGAAACGCCCCAAGGCGGTACTCGGCTTGGCGATCTTTTTCAGCGGCTCTGCGATCAACGTGCTGGTCGTGCGCCACCAGACGGTCGGCGACTTCGCTGGCGGAGCGGTCCTTGTCTGCGCGGCGTGGGCTGCTGGCCGGGCGATCCGTTCTCGTCGCGTGCTTACGTCTGAGCTCACGCTCATCTTGGCTCGGCTGACGGTTGAGCGTGAGGACCGCGCGCGGCTGGCCGTCGCCGGCGAGCGCTCCCGGATCGCGCGCGAGTTGCACGCGGTGGTCGCGCGCAGCGTCGCGGCGATGGTGATCCAGGCCGAAGCGGCCCGGGGCCTGCTTGACCGCGATCCCGTCCGAGCGGACGCTGCGATGGGCGCGATCGAAGGCACCGGCCGTCAGACGCTGGCGGAGATGCGCCGGATCCTCGGCGTTCTCCGGCACACCGAGCACGTTGGTGAGCGCGAGCCGCAGCCCGGCGTCGCTCAGATCTACACGCTGATCCAGCGCGCCAGGCAGCGCGGACAGCCAGTCGAGCTGAGCGTCGACGGCGAACCCGGGACACTGCCGGCGGGGGTCGACCTCGGGATCTACAGGATCCTCGAAGACGCGTTGAACAGCGTCCGCCAACAGTCGGGAAGCACCGTTGGTGTGGCCCTGCGCTTCGGCGAGGAGGACCTCGAGCTGCGCCTTACCGCACGCTGTTGTGGGCCGAGCGACTGGCCAACCGAGACGATGCGCGAACGCATCGCGCTGTGCGGTGGGCAACTGCACGCCGAGGAGCCCGACGAAAACGGCTGGCAGTTCGCCGTCCGCGTGCCTCGCGGACTGCAGGGAGCGCTCGCATGACCGTGCGCGTCGTCATAGCCGACGACCAACAGCTAATCCGCACAGGGTTTCGGATGATCCTCGCGGCCGAGCCCGACATCGAGATCGTCGGCGAGGCGGCCACGGGAACTGAAGCGGTCAGCCTGAACCGGGACCTGCGACCAGAGGTGATGCTGATGGACATTCGGATGCCCGAGCTCGACGGCATCGAGGCCACTCGCCGGATCCTCGCCCAAAACCACGAGCCCAAGACGAGCGTCCTGATCCTCACCACCTTCGACCTCGACGAGTACGTTTACGACGCTCTGCGCGCCGGTGCGAGCGGATTCCTGCTCAAAGACGTCCCTGCGCCGCAGCTCGCGGCAGCCATACGCACGGTTGGCGAGGGCGACGCGCTGCTGGCGCCGAGCATCACGCGACGCCTCATCGAAGAGTTCGCGGCCCCCCGAACACCCACCAACACGCCGCCCGGGCTCAGTGAACTCACCCCCCGCGAGCTTGAGGTCTTCCGCCTGGTCGCGACCGGCATGTCCAACGGCGAGATCGCCGCCCACCTGATCGTTGGCGAAACGACAGTCAAGACCCACGTCACCCGTGTCTTGATGAAGCTAGGCGTACGCGACCGCGTCCAAGCCGTCGTGCTCGCCTACGAAGCCGGAATCGTCAACCCGGGCCACACCACACAGAGATAGCCGCTACGGGTGCGTGTCGGAGTTGGCATCTCGCGGCCATCGGCTCGATTTCATCGGCCTTCCGCACGACGCAGCCTCGGCTCAGCACGCCGATACCTCGCACGCGGCCTCGTAGCCAACGAAGATCGAGCATAGCCGGTCTCGCCGTAGAGCAACGCGACACGCTGCTTCGCTCCAAACGCAAGCGTCGCACGCAGCGCGCGTCTCACTCGCGCAACGGACGAGTAGGAGGCGCCACCTCCACGTGGCCTGCGTTGTCGCTTTCCCGAGGTCAAAGCAACAGCCCGCTCAGCTCGACCTACGCGCCTCGTCCCGCGTGAAAGAGACAGCGTGGACCGCCTCCGTTTTCGCGTCTGACGAGCACCGACGCGGCGGAGGATGCCGTCGTCTTCGATCGAGCGGCCGCGGAGTAGCGCGTGCTGCTCTCAGCCGTCAGCGACAGCGTGGCTACCCGGCGCTGTCGGTCGCGGGAAGGGCTGGAGGAGAACCGTGGTCGGTCGCGCGGATGTGCCAGGTGAGGATGAATGCCATGGCTGCGACTTCGGCTAGGTCGATCGTGCCGGTGGCGTAGAGGTTGTCGGGCGCACTGTTGCCGGCGAGGATCCAGCAGCTCGCGCCGCCGAGGATGGCGAGCATGGCGAGCACCGCAATGCGTGCGAGGCGCAGCTCGTAGCGAAGTGCGCGTGCCGACAGGTGGGTGCGGCGCACGATCGTGCCGGCCGCGCCGAGGATTGCTGTTAGTGCGAATGGTGCGCTGATCATCCACGCGAGCTGGCCTGCGGGGAATGTGGCGAGTTTTGCCGGGTGCGCCCAGTAGCTGGTGAGCGAGAGCGTGGCGGCCCAGGCGAATGCGGCGAGCCCGCCGGGTGCGAGCTGCTTCGCGTTCCATGCGTGGCCGCCTGCGCCTGGCCAATGCGGCGCGAAGTGGATGCCGGCGAGAACGAGGACGGCGAGGCCGCCAGCGAGTGCCAGCAGCGGCAGTCGAACAACTTTCGCATGAGTGCGCAGTGCG
Source organism: Solirubrobacteraceae bacterium (assembly GCA_049517155.1). Taxonomy (GTDB): domain Bacteria; phylum Actinomycetota; class Thermoleophilia; order Solirubrobacterales; family Solirubrobacteraceae; genus Palsa-513. The sequence continues at coordinate 3,334 of JBEKSK010000039.1, read as the reverse complement.
CTCCAGAGGACTGGGGCGGCGGCTAGCGCGACGATGAGGGCGAGCGCGGCGAGGCCCGTGAGGATCGCGGCGAGTCCGATAGTTGTTGCCGGGTCGCTTGGTGGCGCCCACTGCCAGCCGATCATCAGCTGCGCCGACAAGCCGACACCGAGAACGGCAAAGACGCCGCCAAGGCAGGCAATCGCGCCGAGCCTGGTGTGCTGCTCGGTCTCTCCGGCGATACCGGCGGCGGCGAGGCGGGCGAGCAGGCCGCTGAGCGCGACGTCGACCGTGCGCCTCCTCGACTGTCGCTGCTCGCTGATGTCTGCGACCAGGAGCGCTTCAAATTCTTCGCCGTAGCGCTCCCGCCAGCTCGGCGGGTACCAACGCAGCAGCCGATTTGCGCGAGCCTCCGGGTCGCTCATGCTGCCATTGCGCGTTCAGACAGGCGGCGCAGGGCGACGTCGGCGACGCGCTGCTGGTCGGCCAGCTGCGACTGCAGTGCGCTGGCACCGGTGGCGGTCAGCTCGTAGGGCCGGCGGCGGTCATCGCTCGCAATCGCCGCGATCAAGCCTTGACGCTCGAGCCGCGCGAGCGCCTCATACAACGTGCCCGGTGGCAACCGGATGGCGGCGAACAGCTCGATGTCCTTCGTCAGCGCGTACCCGTGCTTTGGGCCGTCAGCGAGACTCGCGAGGATCAGCGTTGCCGGCCCCGTGTAACGACCGAGCCTCGCTAGATCCGTGACGTCCCGATCCGCCATCGCCCCGAAGTATACCGGCCTCCGATTGATCGGCGTACGATGTATCGGTATCCGATATAGTGATGGTTATGTCGACAACCCGCCGCGGCTTCCTGCGCCTCGGCATTGGTGGGCTGGGGTTACTCGCCGGCGGGGGCGCGGTCGGCTTCGAGTTGATCCAGCACGGCGTCCTACCGGGCAAGACGTGGCTCGCCGACATCGACGGGGCGTGCGCGGCCGCCACGCCGCCGGTGAGCTACGGTGAGCCGGGACCGTTGTTGAACGGCTCGTTCTACTCGCGTGCGCGCGGCACGACGGTCGGCTACACGATCGCCTACCCGCCCGGTCACGGCCCAGGCAGCCGTCGCCTGCCACTGATCGTCGCGCTACACGGCTATGACGCCAATCACACGAACGCGATGGCCGGCAACCCGGCGCAGTGGCTTGCACTCAGGCCACGCGACGGCAAGCCGCTGCGGGCGATCGCGATCGTCACCGTCGACGGCGGCAACCTCTACTGGCACCGCCACGGACGCGACGACCCGATGGCAATGCTCGTCCACGAACTGATTCCGATGTGTCGCCGGCGCGGGCTCGACGGACCGCTCGCCGCGACCGGCATCTCAATGGGCGGCTACGGCGCGCTCCTGCTCGCCGAACGCCACCCCGACATGGTGCGCGTCGTCTCCGCGATCAGCCCCGCCATCTGGACGACCGACGCACAAGCCAACGCAGGAAACCCCGAAGCGTTCACGTCGCCCGCCGACTTTGCAGCCAACGACGTCATCACCCACGCCGCCCGGCTGGCGGGAATTCCCGTCCGCGTCGCCGGTGGTACAAGCGACCCCTTCCACCCAGGGCAGGTCGCGCTCCTTCAGGCACTCGACGTGAACACCGCGCGTTACTTCGGTCCGGGCTGTCACGACCAAACGTTCTTCGCCTCGCAAGAACCAGCCTCACTCGAGTTCATCGCCGCGCACCTCAACTGACAATCCCGGAAGTGCGGGAGCAGCCGCGCGTCGGGACTCTGGCGTTAACCCCCGCCGGTGCCGCGGATCAAGGCGGGCCGTCGGCGCGTGCACACGTGGTCTCTGAGGCGGTGACGGCCCTTGATGTTTGCGTCGCAGACTCGTCCGAACGATGGGGAATACTTCGGCTCTATCCCGCTCGGTGATTTTCCGCGCGATCGAGCGCGGCGATCTGAAGGTGGTGCTGTTGTGCGGTCGCCTTCGGATCAAACCGAAGGAGCTGTAAGTGGATCTGGTCAGCTTGGGAGCGTTTGCCGCTATGAGCGACGTTCGTCGCCGCTTCCAGCGTTGGCGCCGCGCTACCTTGCAGGGGCCGTCGGGTGTGCCTCGGCGGTGGGATGCAGATGCGGTGTGTGAAGGATGACGGGCAGGCCTCGGGTCGGACGGTCGCGCCTTAACTTATTTGTTGAGCGTCTTTGGGGAGAACTAATCGTCGTGCAAGTCCGACATGAGGGGCGTGGCCGCGAGGCGGGGTCCGTTGCGCGTCGGCTCGTACCGCTTTCGAGCGATGTCGCGACGCTGGTGATGGTTGGTGGCCCGCAGCTGGTTCGGGCGATGGTTGCGGATCTGATTGACGCTCAGCCGGGGATGCGTGTTGAGCACAGTTTCGCTTCGGTCGCGGAGCTTGAGCAGCATTGCGGCTCGGCGGCGCTGTTTTGCGATGTGACGTTGCTCGATGTCGATGATTGTCGTGGCGAGTGCGCGGAGACGATCGATCGCCTGCTGGCGATCGGGCTGGACTCCAAGCTTGTGTTGTTGGCGAACGAGACGACGGATGAGATCGTGTTGTGTGCGAGCAGTCGCCGCGTTGACGGCGTCGTGCTGAAGGAGTCGTCGGTCGCTGAGCTTTACGGTGCGATCGCCCACATCCGCACTGGCCATTCGGTGATGCCGGCTCGCTGGCGGGCGGTTCCTGACGCGGTTGCGCTGACGCCGCGCCATGTTGATGTGCTCGAGCTGGTCGCGCAGGGGTTCAGCAACGAAGAGATCGCGGCGCAGCTGGGGTTGCGGCCGAACACCGTCAAATTTCATATCAGTGAGATCTTCCGCCGGCTCGGCGTGCGCAATCGCATTGAGGCGATCGCTCACGTCGACCGCGACGGGGCACTCGCTCCATAGCGGCGGCCGGGGGAGATTCCAATGGCCGAACGCTCCTCACCCGGTCGTGCACAACGCGCCCCCCGCGGCATGGAGCCGATTGCTGTTGCGCTGCTCGGCGGCACGCGCGGGCTGTGGACCGAGGCCATCGCCTGGATGCTGACCAGCGACGGCTACCAGCTGATCTCGGCCTTTGACACGGTCGAGGACCTGATGGCGGATCTGGCCGGCGTGCGCGCCGAGCTGCTGCTGATCGACCTCGACGACCGCCCGATCGACTGGGCGGCGATCGGTCGCGTGCGCGAGCAGCGCCCCGACCTCAAGCTCGTCCTGATCACCGCGGCGCTGAGCACCGGCGCGGCAGAGGCGATCCGCGCCGACCGCCTCGACGGCGTGATCGACAAGACCGACTCCGCCGACCAGGCACGCGCGACGCTCCAGCACGTCCACGAGGGACGGCGCGTCTTCCCCGCCGGCTGGCAAGACG
>JBEKSK010000038.1:0-13767 GCA_049517155.1 Solirubrobacteraceae bacterium | reverse complement strand
CGGCGTCCGCGACCATCGCCTCGCTCACAAAATTTGGGGTTGACAAGCGGAACGTGAGTTCCGTATAGTTCCGATCGAACCGGAACGACCGCTCCGATTGTAGCGGCGCCCAGACCAAGGAGCAAGCGAATGGCGACCGACAGCCGCATTTCCGCAGACCCCACGCCGGCCGTCGGGCCGGACCCGCGCCGGTGGTGGTCGCTCGGCGTGATCGCGATCGCGCAGCTGATGATCGTGCTGGACGCGTCGGTCGTGATCGTGGCGCTGCCGTCGGCCCAGGTCGCGCTGCATATCTCCGCCGCCAACCGGCAATGGGTACTGAGCGCATACACACTCGCATTCGGCAGCCTGCTGCTGCTCGGCGGACGGATCGCAGACTACGTCGGTCGCCGGCGCATGTTCGTGATCGGCCTGATCGGGTTCGGCGCGGCTTCAGCCCTGGGCGGGCTCGCCCAGGATCAGGCGATGCTGTTCGGCGCCCGCGCGGTGCAGGGAGCGTTCGCCGCAGTGATGGCGCCGGCATCGCTGTCGCTGCTGACCGTGACCTTCACCGAGGCGCGCGAGCGCGCCCAGGCATTCGGCGTCTACGGCGCGGTCGCCGGGGGCGGGGCGGCAATCGGTCTCGTGCTCGGCGGGATGCTCACGCAGTTCGCCTCCTGGCGCTGGACGCTGCTGATCAACGTCCCGATCGCGATCGCCACGGCTTTCGCCGCAGTCCGCTTCATCCGCGAGAGCAAGGCGGAGGTCAGGGAGAGCTACGACCTGCCGGGGGCACTTGCGGTCACAGTCGGGCTGTTCCTGCTGGTTTACGGGTTCACGATCGCCAGCACACACGGCTGGGGAGCGCCGCTGACGCTCGCGCTGCTGATCGGTGCGGTTCTGTCGCTCGCCGCCTTCGTCGTCATCGAGCTGCGCGTTCGCCACCCCCTGCTCCCGCTCCGCGTCGTCCTCGAGCGCAACCGCGGCGGCTCGTTCCTGGCCTCCCTGCTGGTCGGGTGCGCGCTGCTCGGCACCTTCCTCTTCCTCACCTACTTCCTGCAGCGCACGCTCGGCTACTCGGCGCTGCGGACCGGCTTTGCCTTCCTTCCGTTCTCCGGCGGGATCATCCTCGGCGCCGGCATTGCCAGCCAGCTGCTGCCACGGATCGGCCCACGTCTGCCGATGGTCATCGGCTTGACGCTCGCGACCGCCGGGCTGCTCTGGTTCACCCAGCTCGGCGTGCACAGCAGCTATGCGGCAGGCGTTCTGCCGCCTGAGATCATCGTCAGCCTCGGCATGGGCATGACCTTCGTGCCGATGAGCAGCACGGCCCTGATCGGCGTGGACCACAAGGACGCCGGCGTCGCCAGCGCACTCGTCAATGCAACCCAGCAGGTTGGCGGCGCGCTCGGCACCGCGCTGCTCAACACCGTTGCGGCGACCGCGACCGCGTCCTATCTCGCGAGTCATGCCCACTCGCTCGCCGCCACATCACTGGGAGCCGTCCACGGGTACACGACTGCATTCAGCGTCAGCGCGGCGCTGATGCTGCTCGCCGCGATCGTCGTCGCCGGCTTCGTTCGGGCATCGCGCAAAGAACTGCAGTCCGAGCACATCGACTTCGTGGGCGTTGGGGCACTCGACACCGGAGCGACGGCTGGCTAGCTGATCTGGGAGTCCTGTCGGGCCCACGTAGACGCCGACGGGGGGCCCTCGAGGAACCGCCGCCGGCGCGGTCCAGTCTGTGGCGGCGCGACGGCGGGCGCGCAGGCGGCGCGCGCTTCGCCGTCGTGGCCGGGGCGCAGCGGCAGGTGAGCGAGTGGCGGTGGCGGAGTTCGGGCAGCCATACCGGGAGCGGGTATCGGTGAACGGGCGTTTGCACGGCCGCCGACGACGAGCGCGACCGCGCAAAATCCGCCGGCGCACGCGGTCGGGCGCGAGTGCGTCGACGCGTCGCTTCACCCGTCGCGTGACGCCGCCGCTCGGCTCCCGCGGCGGCTGCAAGTCACCGCCCGGCGCAGGCGGCACGGCTCGTTTTCCGCTACGGGGCGTGGTAAAATTTTTAGGTGAGAAGGGCGTGGTTGCGATGTGGGCCGACCGATAGGGGCGGGGTGCAGCGCAACAGGACTTTCCGAGACTCGTCGTTGACCGCTCGGAGGTTGCCGTCCTGTTCTCCGTCTTCACCCCAAGCGCAGCAGTAACCAGATCGCGGAGCGCTCGCGACACGCAGGTTGGCGGCGGTCGGCGCAAGCGGACGATCGGCGCCGTCACACGCTGCATCGTCCGGCGAAGCCGCGCGGCGGTTGGTCATGCCAACTGACGACCTGGCGGAGGTGCTGAGCGCCTTTGCCCGCAACATGGCGACGGATTTTCCGATCCAGGGCATCCTCGATCACCTCGTTCATCGCATCGTCGAGATCCTGCCGGTGACCGGCGCCGGAGTCACGCTGATCTCGCCAGGGGTCGAGCCCCGCTTCATCGCTGCCTCGAATGACGCTGCGCTGAGCTTCGAGCGGCTTCAGAGCGAGCTGGCGGAGGGTCCCTGCCTGACTGCGTATCACGACGGCGCCGCGGTGTCGATCCCCGACCTGGCGCGCGAGCAACGGTTTCCGAGCTTCGCACCAAAAGCTCTCGCCGCCGGATTGGCAGCCGTGTTCACCTTTCCGCTCAACCACGAGGAGGTGCGGCTCGGGGCACTGGACCTGTATCGCGACACGCCCGGGCCGCTGAGCGCCGCGTGCATGAGTGCGGCGCAAACGCTCGCGGACGTGGCTGCGGCCTACCTGCTCAACGCCCAGGCCCGCGAAGACCTGCAGGACTCCGCGAACCGCTCGCTCGAAGCATCACTCCACGACCCCTTGACCGGGCTGCCAAACCGGACGTTGATGTTGGAGCGCCTCGAGCATGCCTTCCTGCGGGGCCGGCGGTCGCGGAAGGCGACAGCGCTCTTCTTTGTCGACCTGGACCACTTCAAGGAGGTCAACGACACCTACGGGCACGGCGTTGGCGATGAGCTGCTGATCGCCGTGGGCGATCGTCTGAGGGGAACGCTGCGGCCGGGCGACACGTTGGCCCGCTTCTCCGGCGATGAGTTCGTCATCCTCTGTGAGGACCTCGACGATCTTGCGCGCCCCGACGCGATCCGCAACCGCGTGCAGGCGGTGCTCGAGCCGCCCTTCGTCCTCTCGATCGGCGAGCTGGCCGTTACGGCGAGCGTCGGCAGCGCGGTCACGGCTCACGGCGACGAGGCGCCCACGCAACTGCTGCACGAGGCCGACCTTGCGATGTATGACACCAAACGCCGCATGCGCGGGGCCATGCCGCGGCGCGAACACGGCGAACTCCAGCACGCGCAGGAGAGCAGCGGACTGGCGGCCGCGCTACCGGGAGCGATGAGCCGGGGCGAGCTGCACCTCGAATACCAGCCGATCGTCGACGCCCTGGACGGCCGCCTGACCGGGGTCGAGGCGCTCCTTCGCTGGAACCATCCAACTCGCGGCCTGGTCCTACCGGCGTTGGTCATACCGCTGGCCGAGCAGTCCGGGAAGATTGTCGAAATCGGCGAGTGGGTTCTCAAGCAAGCCTGGGCCGACCGCCAGCGCTGGGAAAGCGCCTCGCATCGCGACCTCGCGGTGTCGGTCAACGTGTCGGGCCGCCAGTTCCTGACCGCCGGCTTCGTCGACATGGTCGCCACGGTGTTGCTGAGCGGGTCTATCGACCCGAAGCTGTTGACACTGGAGGTAACCGAATCGGTGTTCATCAGCGACAGTGCCCGCGCTGCCGTGGCACATCGCGCGCTCAAGGAGATCGGCGTGATGCTCGCGCTCGACGACTTTGGGACCGGGTACTCCTCACTCACCCATCTGCTCCATTACCCGGTTGACACGATCAAGGTCGATCGCTCGTTCGTCGCGAACCTGGGACGAGACAGAGCGAGTAAGACGATCGTGGGGGCGGTCATCGAGCTCGGGCACGGCCTGGGAATGAACGTCGTCTCCGAAGGCGTGGAGACCGTCGAGCAACACAGTGAGCTGACCGGGCTCGGCTGCGACTCCTGCCAGGGGTTCTACTTCGCCCGGCCGATGCCCGCCGCGAGCCTCGAGGCGCTCATCTGCGGCGAGGGCGCCGGCAGGGGTACGCGGCTGCCGATACGCGCAGCGAGCTTCGCGACGTGACCCGGCCGCGCTCACCACGTCGCGGCCGTCCCCGCCCTGCTCGGCCGGCTTGATCCGAGGGTGCCGCTGAGCGGCCGGGGAGGACGATCGTCGCGTCTGGGCCGGGCGGCCCGGGCCGACCCGGGAGACGGCCGGCGTCTGGCGGGAACTAAGGTGGGGCGATGAGCGTCACGAGTCGAGCGAGCTTTGAAAGGGAGGGTGTATGTCCAGCTTCAGTGCCGTGAACCTGTTGGAGGTCGAGGACTCCGTCGGCGACCGCGCGCCGGGAGTGCAGGGCCGGTTCGGCCGCAAGCACCTCGGCTCGCGTGACCTCGGCGTCAGCCACTTCCGCTACGAGGCGAATCTGCGCAGTCCGATGGCGCACAGTCACCGCGAGCAGGAGGAGGCCTACGTCGTCGTCGCAGGATCCGGACGGCTGCTTCTGGATGACGAGGTGCTCGCGCTTCGCCAGTGGGATGTCGTCCGCGTCGCGCCGGAGGTTGTGCGCGCCTTCGAGGCCGGGCCCGAGGGACTCGAGATCATCGCGATCGGCGGACCGAAACCAGCTGACGGCGACGGCGTGATGGGTACCGCCGCCTGGCCCGACGAGCCCGCCTGAGCGCGAGCGCACGCAGTCCGCACCGCACGCCCTCGGCGCAGACGTCAGCTCAAGCGCCGAGCGACGCGGTCGCGCACATAGACAGCGAACGCGTGGTGTGTGGACACCAGGTGGAAGTGTTCAAGCGCGTAGCGCCTGACGGTCGCGTCCCAGTCGGTGTTCTTGTTGATGACCATCGCAACCGACGCCCTCACGGCGGCCAGCCACCTGGACTGCAACGCGGTATTGCGCGTGTCCGAGTGGCTCTCGTCGGTGCCGTGATCGAGCACACGCTCCTCGCCCAGCCAGTCGACGACCGTCGGGCATCCGCGGGCGTCGGCGGTGAAGCGGTCGGCGAGGATCCCCACCGCGGGGTCGGTGTAGAGGATGCAGCCCTCTGCCGGCAGGTGATCGCCGACGACAGCGGCGACCTGCGTGGCGGGCGGTGCGGCGGCGATCGTCTCCAGGCGGAGCTTGACCATCGCGCCCAGCAGCACGAGCGGGATCGCGGTGACGGCGACAACGCCCGCCAGACGCGGGCCTGACGGTCTCGCTGCGCCCGCCCCGGCGCCGGCCTCGGCGAGCCTGGCGCCCGACACGCGCGCTCGTAGCCGCACGACCACCGCTCCGTAGAGCAGGGCGATGAAGGGCGCCTCGAAGCCGCCGTAGTGGTAGTAGTAATCCGGCGCCACGAACAGGCCGGCCCCGGTCGCCAGCGTGGCCGCGAGCGCGCACCACTCAAGGGCGTCGAGGCTCCGCCGGGGTGCAGTCGCGAAGGCGAGCAGGCACGCCGCCACGAGTGCCGCCAGCACCGCTACGAGCAACACGACTCCCGAGGTGGGGGTCCCCGCGACCGCCGAGTAGAGGCCAGGAAGCCCCGTCAGGTCCGCGAGACGCTCCCAGCCGGTGTAGCCGCTACCGGCGCTGCGGATCGCCTGCGTGACGAAGACGTCGCGAATGAACGCGCTCGGCGCGCCGATGAAGAAGGTCAGTGAGCAGGCAACGAAGCCGGCGGCGCCGCCGGCAATCCAGCTCAGGCACGCCCTTGGGCCCAGCCGCAGGACCACCAGCAAAATGGCGATGAAGGGAAAGATCGCCCAGACCTTGGTGGCGCCGGCGGCGCCGAAGAACAGTCCGCCAACCAGGATCCGCCGGCGCGAGGAGCTGATCTGCCCGCGCTCCAGCACGCACGCCAGCCCGGCCAGGCACAGGAAAACCAGCAGCGGCTCGATCAGCACCGTCTGCGCGGCGCGGACGGTGCCCGGGAAGGCGGCCATGGCGCCCATCGACACAACCACCTGCAGCGTGGGGCGCCGGCGCACCAGCAGCCCGACGATCGCCACGTTGGCCGCCGCGACCGCGTCCACGAAGATCCGGGCCGCCTCCAGCGCCGTTGCCGTGCCGTCGAGCAGCGACAGCGCCGCGGCCGGCAGGAACCACACGGTCAGCATCGGCGGCTGGACGAAGGCGCTGTCGCGATAGGGCAGGATCCCGTGCAGCAGCTGCAGCGTCGCGCCGAAGTAGGCCCCGTCGTCGTACTCGTCCAGGCCGCTGAGGTGACCGTGCGCGAGCGACTGGGCGAGCAGCAGCCCGAGCGCCAGCGCGGTCATCGCCGCGATCACGAAGACGTTGCGCAGCGCCCGCCGCGTGAGCGCCGCCGTTTCGGCCTCCTGGTCTGGCGCTCGCGGTTGCTCGCTGGACATGGGTCGGCTACGCGTGGTTCTCGGGCGGCTCTGACCCGGTGAATCCGGCCCCGCCGGCGGCGGGGCTCAGAGCTTCGCCCACACCGTAGCGGCTCGGCGGCGCAGCGGCCCGCGCGGCACGGCGCCGCGCTCAACGCTTCGCAGGGCCGTCGACCTGCGGGCCGCGGAGCCGGCGGGGCCTGTAAGTTGCGGGCATGAGCGAGACTTCCAGCGCCCCCGTGGTGGACGCGCCGCCGCGCGCCGCGGGCGCGAGCGAGCCCGACCCCCCGGCACGCCAGAAGCCCGCGCGGCCGGAGCTTCGTCACGTGCTCTCCTCGCAGCACCACTTCGGCCAGATGGCCCGCTTCGCGATCGTCGGCTCGACCGGCTACGTCGTGAACCTCGTCGTCTACACGCTCACGCTGAACGGCGCCCACGCCCACTACCTGCTTTCGGCTGTGTTCGCCTTCCTCGTCGCGTTCGGCGTGAACTTCCTCGCCAACCGCCACTGGACGTTCGCTGCCGCGGGCGCCCGCGCCAGCCCGCAAGCGGGGCGCTTCCTGATCGTCAGCCTCGCCGCGCTCGCCCTCAACCTCGTGCTGCTGAAGCTGTTCGCCGGGTTCATGGACTCAAAGACCCTCGCCCAGGCCTGTGCCGTCGCGCTGGTGGCTCCGTTCAGCTTCCTCGCGAATCGCTTCTGGACGTTTGCGGACCGCTAGGTTCGCTGCTGCTGCTGCTGCTGCTGCTGCTGCTGCTGCTGCTGCTGCTGTCAGCGTCGCCTGCGGCCAAGCAGCAGCTTCCACGGCGTCATCGCGGACTCGATCTGCACGCGCAGGCTCATCTTCGACGAGCCGCTGACCCGCTCCACATAGCCGATCGGCACCTCGACGATCGCCAGGCCGCGCTGGACGGTGCGATAGGTCATCTCGACGTGAAAGGAGTAGCCGTTGCTTTCGATCGATCGCAGGTCGATCGCGGCCAGGGTCGAGGAGCGGTAGGCCCGGAAGCCGGCGGTGGCGTCGCGGACGTGCAGGCGCAGGATCGCGTTGACGTAGAGATTCGCCGACACCGACAGGGTCTTGCGATACCACGGCCAGTCCGCGGCCGTCGAACCCCCGGAGATGTAGCGTGAGCCGATCACGACAGCGGCGTCGCTTGATGCCAGAACGTCGAGCATGACCGGGATCACCGAGACCGGATGTGACAGGTCGGCGTCCATCTGGATCACGATGTCCGCGCCCTCGTCGACAGCGCGGGTCATGCCGGCGACGTAGGCCCGTCCGAGCCCGCGCTTCTCGGTCCGATGCAGCACAGCGACCGTCTCAGGCGCCTGCTCGGCGAGTTGATCGGCGACCGAGCCGGTGCCGTCGGGTGAGTTGTCGTCCACCACGAGCAGGTGGAGGTTCGCCAGGCCCAGGCCGGCGAGCCGCTGCGCCACGAGCGGCAGGTTCTCGCGCTCGTTGAAGGTCGGAACGACGACGACGACCTTGGGTGGTGCCTGCGCCATGTCCGCAATCCTGCACGATTCGCAGGCGGCGCAACGCAGCGGGCGCCATGCCGGCGCCGGCGTGGTCAGCTACCGCTCGGACCGAAGCGCTCGGCGCGGATCGCCTGGGGTCGATGGCCGAGCTCGACCAGCAGGTCCGCGGCGCGCTCCACGAACGGCGTTGGGCCGCAGACGAAGACGGCGGGGGCCGCCGACGGGTCGGGCCCGAGTGCGGTCAGCATCGCCGCGTCGATGCGGCGGGCAAAGCCGCTCCAGCCGGCCGGCGCCGCGCGTGTCAGCGTGAATCGCACATCGACGCTCTCGCGCTGCGCCGCTCGCTCGAGCTCCTCGCGGTAGAGGACGTCCTCCCACGTGCGCGCGGAGACGAGCAGCCGCAGGTCGATCCGCGAGTCCCGCGCGCGATGGTGGCGCGCCATCGCCATCAGCGGCACGAGGCCCGAGCCGCCGCCGAGGAGCAGCAGCGGCCCGCCGTTCTCCACGCGCCAGGTGAACGGGCCGCCGATCGGCCCGCGCAGCTCGAAGCTGTCGCCGGCGCGCAGCTCGCCGACCAGGTAGGGCGAGACCTCGCCGTCGTCGATTCGCTCGACGGTCAGCTCGAAGCGGGGATCCTCGGGCGCCGAGGCGATCGAGTACGAGCGCTGTGCCTGGTAGCCGTCGGGCGCGGTCAGGCGCACGTCGACATGCTGACCGGCGACGTGCCCAGGCCAATTCTCAACCTCCAGCACGATAGTGCTGGCATGAGAGTTTTCGGCCACGATCTCGCGCACGGTCGCGGTATGCCAGACGATCGGCGGGCGCGGAAGTTTCAGTCGTTCCAGTAGCGCTGCTCCTGCCAGGGGTCGCCGCGGTTGTGGTAGCCCGCGGCCTCCCAGAAGCCCGGCTCGTCATCGACGGTCAGCCTCAGGCCGCGCACCCACTTGGCGCTCTTCCAGAAGTACAGGTGCGGCACGAGCAGCCGAGCGGGCCCGCCGTGCTCGGCCGCCAGTGGCGCCCCGTCGAAGCTGTGCACGACCCAGGCCCGTCCGCCCGTCAGGTCGGCGAGCGGGAGGTTCGTCGTGTAGCCGCCGTCGCTCCAGGCGGTGGCGTAGGCCGCCTGCGTGTCGACGCCGCGCAGCAGGGTGTCGAGCGAGACGCCGGTCCAGGAGGTGGCGAGCTTCGACCATTTGGTGACACAGTGGATGTCGACGGTGAAGGTCTCGGACTCGAGCGCGGTGAACTGCGCCCAGTTCCAGCTCAGCGCGGACTCGATCGCGCCGTCGAGTGTGAAGCTCCATTCCGACGTCGGCGTCCGCGGCGTCGGGCCGGCCGAGAGCACGGGAAAGTCCTCCACGACGTACTGCCCAGGCGGTATCCGCGCCGGGTCGATTTCGCGGCGCGGGCGGCCGCTAAAACCTCGAGACAAGGGCGTCATCGGCTGCTCCAATCCAGAGCGCTGCAGGCTAGCGCACGCGCTCACGCGACTCCCCCAACGGCGCCCTGCGATCATCGAGGGCTGTGCTGACGCCGCGCCCGCCCGTTCGCCAGTGCCCGCGCAGATCCGGCCCCCACCCGACCCCCGGCACACGCAGATGACCGCCGAAAATTCCGCCGAGCATCGCGCCACGATGCCGGCAGGCACCGAGCGGTTCCTCGACGCTCGCTCGCTGGCGGGCGATCATCGTCGCCTGGCGCAGCTGCTCAAGGAGGGCATGTCGGTGCTCGACGTGGGCTGCGGCTCGGGCGCGATCACGCGCGGGATCGCGCAGGCGGTCGGGCCCGGGGGCCGCGTGGTGGGCATCGACGTCAGCGAGGAACTGCTCGCGCTGGCGCTGCGCACTCACGGCGGCCCGTCCAACCTCGAATTCGTGGTCGCCGACGTCAGGCGGCACGGCTACCGCGAGGAGTTCGACGTCGTGACCGCGGCGCGCGTGCTGCAGTGGCTGGCGGATCCGCAGGCCGCGCTTGCGGCGATGGCCGCCGCCGCGAAGCCCGGCGGGCAGATCATCGTGCTCGACTACAACCACACGCTGGCGCACTGGGAGCCAGAGCCGCCCGAGCCGTTCACCCGCTTCTACGCGGCCTTCCTGGCCTGGCGCGCGCAGGCCGGCATGGACAACGAGATCGCCGACCATCTCGCGGCGATGATGGCGCAGCTCGGGCTGCTCGATGTGCGCCAGGAGCGCCAGATCGAGCTGGCGGTGCGCGGTGACGGCGACTTCGCGGGGCGGATGGCACTGTGGCCGGGCGTGATCGCGACCCGCGGCCACCAACTCGTCGCCGACGCGATGATCAGCGAGAGCGAGCGCGGCGAGGCGGGGGAGGCGTTCGAGCGCTGGACGCGCACGAGCGCCCAAAGCCAGTCGCTGCACCTGGTCGCGGTCAGCGCCCGCAGGCCCCCTCGCCCCGACTGACCACCCCGCCGTCGGCGCTCACGACTCGCGCTGCTCGCGCTGCTCGCGCTGCGCGGGCTGCGCCCGCTGCTCAGGCCCCTCGCGCAGGCGCGCGAGGAACGCCTGCGCGAGCTGGGCCTCACGCTCGCGTGCCGCGGCGGCCGCCTCATGTGCCTCGCGGACCGCGGCGTCGAGTGCGCGCCGAAGCTCCTGCGCATCGATCGTTTCGAGCAGCGACGCTCCCGTGATCCGCAGCTGACCGCCGCGGATCTCGTGCGCGAGTCCCTCGAGCGGCCCGGAGCGCCAGACCTCCGAGCGCTCCAGCAGCGCGACCGCCCGGCGCTCGAGCGCCAGCGGAACAACCAGCTCGCCGTCGGGCTCCCAGACGACGGCGGCCTGCTCCCACAGCAGCGCCGGCTTCCAGATCGCCTCCCCGGCGCCCTCGCCCGCCTCACCCCAGGCGCCGCCGCCACCGCCGCCGAGCATGGCCAGCACCTCGTCGCGGATCCTCTCGGGAGCGGCGCCCGAGTCGAGCAGGATGCGCGCCGCGACACCCTCGTTCTCGCGCACCAGCCCCAGCAGGATGTGCTCGGTGCCGATGTAGTTGTGCCCGAGGCCGAGCGCCTCGCGCAGCGCCATCTCAAGGATCTTCTTGGCGCGGGGGGGGGGGGGGGGGGGGGGGGGGGGGGGGGGGGGGGGGGGGGGGGGGGGCGGGGCCCCCCCCCCCCCCCCCCCCCCCCCCGCCTCGGGCTTTAGTCCTGGCGTTTCTTGGGCGTGCGCTGGGTGTCGCCGGTAAACTCGAGGATGGTGGCATGGTGGACCAGCCGGTCGACGGCGGCCATCGTGGTCATAGGGTCCTTGAAGATCTTGTCCCATTGGGAGAAGACCAGGTTGGAGGTGATCACGACGGTCTTGTTTTCATAACGCTCGGCGAGGAACTGGAAGAGGACCTCCATCTCGTCGCGGGACTGCTGCACATAGCCGATGTCATCGATCACGACCGCGTCGAAGCGTTGGAGCCGTGTGATCACCTGAGGAAGCTTCAGGTCGCGCTTGGCGGCCAGAAGCTGGTTGACCAGCTTGAAGGCCGGCACGAAGAGGACCCGGAGTTGGTGGCGGCAGATCCACTCCCGTCCGATCGCGGCCGCGAGGTGGGTCTTGCCACGACCGGCCAGGCCGAAGCACAGCAGGTTATCGCCGCGGCGCACGAAGTCGGCTTCCAGGAGTGTCGGGAGTTGGCGGCGGATCTTCTCAGGGAGACGCTTTTCGTCGAGTAACTCGAGCGTCTTGCTCTTGGGCAGGTTCGATTCGTTGAGTTGGCGCTCGATCTTGCGCTGAAGCCGGTCATTGGCTTCGGCCTCAAAGAGGTAGCCGAGGAAGCGCCGGTAGCCCCAGTTCTCTGCCTCAGCCCGCTGGATTGCCCCTTCATACTCCCGGGCAATGGTGGGCAGCCGCATCGAGCGAAGCAGGATGGGAAGGCTTGCGGTACTCATGACGCCACCTCCGAGATCAGGCTGTCGTAGAGGCTAAGGTCCGGCGTGAACGCCGCGATGTCCACCGGACGCACGGGAGTTGCTTCCCGCAGACCGAGTTCGATCACGTCGGCCAGGGGTAACTCACCTTGGCGAAGGACGGCGCCAAGGGCGCCGGCAACCCGGTCCTCGCCAAACTCGACGGCAAGATGGAGGAGCCGCAAGTAGCGCCCGCTCGCTTTGCATTCCTCCGCCACCTTGAGCCGGTCGTAGGCCTGCCGGAAGGCCGGCCTGGGGAAGAGTTCCTCGCGGTACACATACCGCGCAAACGCCCCCGGCTTGCGGACCAGCGAGTCGATCACGTGCCGGTAGTTGATGCGAGGCTCCTGCCCGTGGGAACGCGGGTAGGTCGCCACGGTTTCGCCCAGATAATGGAAGCTGACTTCGGCCTCGCTGACGTGGGCCTGGACGAACGCCCCAATCAGGCGCGAGGGCACCGAGTAGGCGCAGTTCTTCACCCGGGCGGTGCAGTAGCACGAGACTCGCACCGTAACCTCATCGGCTTCGGGGAAGCGACTCTTCGGCAACGGCCGCAGGCAGGCCATTTCCTCGGCGATCTTCTCCCTTCGCAGCGCATTGATCCCCGTGCAGACCTTCACGATGAAGGCGGCGTACTCCGCAACGGATGTAAAGTCGCGGCTTCGCCGCAGCAAAAGGTGCTGCTTGAGCCGGCGCTTGAGGTGCCCCTGAGCGGACTCCACATCGCCGTTCTGGTTCGGGCACTTTATCGCGATCGTTATCGGGGCCACCTTCAGGTGCTCGCAGAGCGCCAGATATTCCACGTTGAAGCCGCGCTCGCTCTCCCCGCGTTTGAGTTGATGGGTGGCGGTCGAACTCTGGTCCGTCTGCAGTTCCCGCGTCACCCCGCCGAGTCTCCAATACCCCTCCTGCACTCCGAACTTCAGCGACAGAACCGACTCCGACATGCAGGGAACAGCCCATTCCCAGTTCGAGTACGGCAAGACCGCGTGGGCAAGGAGGTGTGGATATGGCACCCCGCCGATCGTGATTCCCAGCTCCTCGGCGTGGGTCCAGTCAAACTGGAGACTGTGCCCGGGTTCACGGACCTGGGCGAAGCATACCTCCCTCGGGGGCCCGTGCTTGCGGCGCCAATGGGTCACCCGGCGCTGGAACGTCCGCAACGCCCGGCCGTCCGCACGGCCGGGTCCTTCGCTCAGCAAGTGCTCGAAGAGCGCCTTCGCCTCCAACTCCGGTGTCTCCTCCAGCCACCGCTGCGCTTCCGGCCAGATCGCCTCCACCGGATCCTGGCGGGTCCGCCATGTATGCACCGGTTTCAGGTCCTGCGGCCCCTGGCCAGCTCGGATATACCTGCGCGCCGTCTTTGGATCCACCCCCGCCTTCATTGCGGCGTGTGCAAGCACACCACCGTTATTGTATTCTTTCATTAGTCATGGGCCTGCGTAAAGGCCCGATCGTACCGATCTCGCAGACCAACGGCCGCTACAAATCCCCGGTCAAAAACAGGGAAGTGCAATTGTCGTCAGCAGGGAGCCATGACTGTCGCCGGGGGCCAATGCTATCTCGCATATCCCACGCCATATTGTGCCTACACGCTCTAAAGCGTTGACGGCGAAGAACTGCACGATCTAGCAACCAACAGCAACCACGATCACTCTCGATACGAGCCCTTGGGGTACACTGGTGGACGCTACTGGACTCGAACCAGTGAATTGGTCCATACCGTTCGTTAGGGTTTATTCATAGGGAAGATACACAAAGATACAGAAGTGAATGGATAGCGATGTTGTCAGTTCTGTTGTCAGTAGACTGCTGAGATCGCTCCGACTCAGGGTGCGCCCCATCCCGCATACGCGGCGGTAGAGAGAGCCCTCAAAGACGTTCAAAAGTTGGCTTGCTGGTGATAGCATATGTGCTATCATTAATCGTGTTGAGAATTGTCCTGGATACCAGCGTGTTTGTCGCCG
>JBEKSK010000037.1:0-13868 GCA_049517155.1 Solirubrobacteraceae bacterium | reverse complement strand
CTGGGTGGGGCAACCGTGGTACGGGGGACCCATCCCCAAAACTGTTGTGCCCGGGGGGGGGCGGCCTTTGGCCCGCCCCGCCACTTTTTGTTCACAGTCAACGTGTGCCGCGCTACTGCCGATAAAGAGTGGTGAACATGCTTGCCGCCGAGATCATCATCGCCGCGTTGTTCGGGGCCGTGCTCGGCTCGTTTCTGAACGTCGTCGCCTACAGGCTTCCGCGCGGGGAGTCACTCGTCACCCCGGGCTCGCACTGCCCATCGTGCGCCACCGCGGTGAAGCCCTACGACAACGTTCCCGTGCTCGCTTGGATGTGGCTGCACGGCCGCTGCCGCGCCTGTCGCGTCGCGATCTCGCCGCGCTATCCGCTGGTCGAGTTCGGGACCGGCGCGCTGTTCGCCGCAGTCGTGCTGACCCGCACGAGCGCCGTCGGCATCGCGCTCGGAGTGCTGGCCGTGCTCGTCCTCGTCCCCGTCGCGCTGATCGACCTCGACTATCACCTGATCCCCAACCGCATCACCGGCCCGGCGGCGATCTTGGCGATCGTGCTGGGGACCGCGCTCGATCCCTCGGGCGAGCCGGCTCGACTGATCGCCGGCGCTGCCGCGGGCGGGTTCTTCCTGCTAGCGGCGTTCGCTTCGCCGCGCGGGATGGGGATGGGCGACGTGAAGCTGGCAGGGGTGATGGGATTGCTGCTGGGCGACGCCGTCGCGCCGGCGCTGCTGATCGCCCTCGTCGTCGGCATTCTCGGCGGCCTCGCCGTGATGGCGCGCCGCAAGCCGGGGGAGCGCCGGGGGGTTGGCGTGCCGTTCGGCCCGGCGCTCGCCGTCGGCGGCCTCGTTGCGCTGTCCGCCGGCCACGCAATTATCGCTGCGTATTTGCACCTCGTGGGCTGAACTCCTAATGCCGTCTGGCCAGATGGTCGATGAGGTCACTGGGCTTGGCGGACACCGCTCCCGACGCCCACCGTGCTAGAGATGCTCGAATTTCTGAACCAACCGATTTCGTTCAAGCGACGCCCGTCCGCGCGAAAAGCCGACGCTCCGGCTGCCGCTGAGCAGTCCGCTCGCGCGCAGGCGCCGGTCGCGACGGCGCAGCCGGTCGCGACCAGAGGTTCGTTTCTGAACCAGCCGATTTCGTTCAAGCGGCGCCCGTCCGCGCGTAGCGCCGAGGCCGCGCCTCCGGCCGAGCAGTCCGCTCCCGCGCAGACGCCAGTTGTCGCGGAGCAGCCGGTCGCGACCGGGAACTCGCTTCCCTCCGCGCTGCCGGCTTCAGCCGCGCTGCCGGCGGCCGGCGAGCAGCCCACTGCCGCCGCGCCCGCCGCCGCCGCGGCCCAGGCGGCTCCTGCGCAGGCGCCTGCGACCGAGCGCGTGCGCCGCCGGCTCGCCCTTCCCCACGGGCGGCCGCGCCTGGTGCTTCCCTCCGGACGGAGCCGGCTTGTGATTCCGCATGGCCGCCCCCGGCTCTCCGCTCCGCGCGGGCGTCGCACGGCGAACCTGGTGGGGCTTGAGATCGAGCCCGGGCAAATTGTCGCCGTGCAGAGCCGGCTTGACGGCCACGTGATCGTCGAGCGCGCCGCCGGCAGGCCGATCCCGCCGAGCCTTGTGCGCGACGGCGAGGTGAGCGACGTGGCGGCCCTCAGCGAGGCGCTGGCGGAACTGTTCGACGGCAGCGGCCTGGACCGCCGCGTGCGGATCGGGATCGCCAACCAGCGCATCGTGATGCGCCAGATCGAGCTGCCCGCGATCACCGATCCAAAGGAGCTTGAGAGCGCCGTGCACTTCCAGGCGCAGGACGAGATCCCGATGCCGATCGAGAGTGTCGTGCTCGACTACCACTCGCTCGGAGTCACCGAAACCGAAGCCGGGCCGCGGCTGCAGGTGTTGCTGGTCGCCGCCCGCCGAGACATGGTCGAGCGCATGCTGCTCGCCGCCCGCCAGGCGGGACTGCGCCCCGAGGGAGTGGACCTCGCCGCGTTCGGGATGATCAGGGCGCTGCGACCGCTCGATGCGCTGCCCGGCGAGCAGGTTCTCTACCTCTCGATCGGCGGCCTGACAAACCTTGCGATCGCGAACGGGTCGACATGCCAGTTCACGCGCGTGATCACGACCGGTGTCGAGCAGATCGTCAACGAGGTCGCCGCGAGCGCCGGAGTGCCGCTCCAGCCTGCGCGGCGCCTGGTCAGCGCCGTGGCAGCCAACGGTGCGGGTGTGACTCCGCCGCCGGTCATCCGGACAGCTTCCGGCCCCGTCTCCGCCACCAGCGACCAGCTCGAGATAGCCCGCACAGCCCTTGGCGACGGGATCCGCCGGATCGCCGCGGAGGTGCGCAACTCACTCGACTTCCATCGCGTCTCGCGCGGTGAGCAGCCGGTATCGCGGGCCGTCCTGACAGGGCCGGCGCTTGACCTCACCGGTTTTGACGCTGCACTCTCACGCGAGCTCGATCTGCCGATCACGCGGGGCGCCGTTGCGCTCGCCTCCCCTGAGGCCGCGGGCCACGTGCCGATGAGCCGGCTCGCGGTCGCGGCAGGCCTGTCGCTTGCGGAGGGAGTGCAGTGAGAGCCGTAAACCTGATTCCGGCCGAGGAGCGCCGCGGCGCCGGCGGCATCGGCGGGCGCTCCGGCGGCATCGTCTACGTCCTCACGGGCGGGCTCGCCGTGCTCGTCGCGCTCGGCGCCATCTACGCCCTCGCCGTGCACAGCGTGGCCGACCGCAAGGGCCAGCTCGCGACGCTGAGCGCCCAGCTGGCCGCCGTGAATGCCGAGACGCAGTCGCTCTCTCCCTATGTCCAGATCGCCGCCGTCAGCGCGGCGAAGGTCGAGGAGGTCGCGACCCTCGCCGAGCAGCGTTTCAACTGGCCGACGGCAATGAAGCAGCTGGCCCTGGCGCTGCCCGATGACGTCTCGTTCCAGTCGCTCACCGCGTCAGCGGCCGCCCCGGCCGGAGGCGCGTTCACCCTGGTCGGCTGCGCGAACTCGCAGGGCGAGATCCCGGCCGTGCTGACGGACCTCTCGTCCGTCCCCGGCGTGACCCTCGTCCAGCTGACCAGCTCGATCGAGAGCTCCACCATCAGGTACCACGGGCTGCCGACGAAGCTCAACCATGGCGGCCCGGTGCGCGCGGACGAGCCGCGCGCGGCCGGTTGTCCGAAGATCACGTGGACGATCGCCCTCGCCTACGCGGCGACCTACACGGTGCCCAAGGTCAAGCTGCCGCAGGGTTCGTCGAGCGGCGCGCAAACGGTTTCGAAGCGGTCGGGTGGTAAGCGCCCGATCGAGCAGACGGCAGCCAAGCGAGTGAACCCATGAGAGTCCGCGACCGCCTTGTCGTCGCAGTGATCCTCGCCGTCGCGCTCGCCGGCCTGATGTGGGTGGCGCTGGTGTCGCCCGAGCGCGCTCAGGTGACGACGCTCAACGCGCAGATCACCACGCAGCGCACCGCGCTGGTGGGCGCCGAGGCCCAGGTCGCCAGCGCGCGCCACGCCGTCGAAGGCTACGTCGGCCACCTGCACCAGATCAAAGAGGTGATCAAGGCCGTGCCGAAGGTGCCCGCCGAGGCCGAGGTCGTTGCGACGATCGACAGGCTGACCGGGACCAAGGTCGAGCCGGACTTCCGTGAGCTCGATGTCGGCGCGGACACGGCCACCGGCACCGGCCCGGTCGCGCTCGGGCTGACCTTCACCTACTGGACGACCTACAGGGGGCTGCAGGCCTTCCTCGCCAGGCTCGACAGCCTGACCAAGACCGACGGCCTGGGCGTCAACGCCAGCGGACGACTGTTCACGGTCACGGCCGTTTCGCTCGTGCCGCTCGGCAGCCCGCAGGCGCCGGTCAACGTGGCGCGTGCGTCGGTCACCGCCCAGGTCTACCTGCAGGGGGCAGCGGCCGGTTCAACGCCCGCCACGCCCGCCACGGGCGCGAGCGGTTCGACGGGAGCCACATCGTGAACTTCCTCAAGACACTCCAGGCCGACCTGCGCGAACGCCAGATCTTCCCGGCCGTCATCGTTCTCGCGGTGCTCGCGATCGCGATCCCGATCGCCGCGCCGACGCTGTTCGGCAAGGTCGCGACGCCGCCTCCCAGCTCAGGCGTGGTCCCGCAGGTTCGCCCGCCCGCCGGCGTGCTCAGCCCGCAGCAGGAGCTCGCGGATCTGAGCACCATCCCGGCCACGCAGTCGATCGTGCGGCGCGGTAGCGAGCCCGACCCGTTCCGCGAGTTGGGCGCGTCGTCCGGCAAGACCGCCGCCGCCTCGGCGTCAAGCTCGACGACCACCACAAGGACGACCACGTCGACGACGCCTGCCAAGACGACGCCCGTGACCACCACGCCCGCGACGACCAAGCCGTCAAAGACCGGGAGCACAGGTTCGACCGGCGCCGGCTCGGGTGCCGCGACGGGCACTCCGGTGACGGGCCCCGACACGCTCAAGTCCGATCAGGCCTACACCGTGGACATCGACACCAAGGACGCGCAGGGTGTGCACGCGCTCAGCGATGTCGTTCGTCTCGCGCCGCTGCCTGCCGCGCAGTCGCCCGAGGTGATCTACCTCGGCGTCCTTGCGGGCGGCAAGAAGGCTGCATTCTTGTTCACCAACGCGATCGCCGTCGCGAGCAAGGACGCCAGCGAGCTGACCTGCTTGCCCAGCACGAGCGCGTGCCAGATCCTCGAGCTCTCACCAGGCCAGGGAATGAGCCTTTACCCGACCTCCAACTCGGCGCTGATCGCCACCTTCAGCTTCGAACTGGTTTCGATCGGCGCCAAGACCTACGCCTCGGACGCCGACGCCACGCAGGCGCGCGACGCCGTCTCGACAGCGGGCCAGACGCTGCTGCCGCTGACGAACTCGACCGAGCTGTCAACCCTCGTGTTCAGCGACAAGCTCGGCGCCCTCGTCCATCACGCTCAGCATTCCGGGCCCCCGACCGGCTCGACCGGCTCAACCGGCTCGACTGGCACGACCGGCTCAACCGGCGCGACCGACAGCGTGTCGGTCGGCATCGCGTTCGCGGTCAGCAAGAGCGAGTAGCCCGCGCCCGGCTGTGCGAGGCGGCGCCGGCGCAGAGCTTGGTCCCGCGCTCGCCGGCCCACACGCCGAGGTCTCGCATGAACTCTAAACTCACGGGCCGATGGCGCTGCTGCGCATGATCACAGCCGGCGAGTCTCACGGGCCCGGCCTAACCTGCGTGCTCGAAGGGTTGCCGGCCGGCCTCGAGCTCGACCGCGACGCGATCAACCGCGACATGCGCCGGCGCCAGCTCGGCCATGGGCGCGGCGGGCGGATGAAGATCGAGCAGGACACGGCCGAGCCGACGGCCGGCGTGCGGCACGGCCGCACGCTCGGTTCCCCGGTTGCGCTGAGCGTCGTCAACCGCGACTACGCCAACTGGGAGGAGCGAATGAATCCGTGGCCGGTCGCCGCCGCGCTCGAAGAGGTTCATCTCCCGCGGCCCGGTCACGCCGACCTTGCCGGCGTCATGAAACACGGCTTCAGCGATGTGCGCGACGTGCTCGAGCGGGCCTCGGCGCGCGAGACCGCCGCGCGGGTGGCAGGCGGCGCGCTCTGCAGGGCGTTTCTGCGGGCGCTCGGGGTGGAGATCGTCTCCCACGTGCGCCAGATCGGCGTCGTCTGCGCGCCCTCCTACCCGGAGCCGCTGGCGCTCGAGGCGTTCGCCGAGGTCGATTCCTCGCCGGTGCGCTGCCTGGACGCCGACGCCTCGGCGGCGATGGTGGAGCACATCGATGCCCTGCGCAAAGCCAACGAATCGCTCGGCGGGGTCTTCGAGGTCCGCGCCTACGGCCTGGTGACCGGGCTGGGCTCCTACGTCTCCTGGGAGGAGCGCCTCGACGGTCGCCTGGCGGGCGCGCTGTGCTCGATTCAGGCGGTCAAGGGCGTGAACCTGGGTGAAGGATTCGAGCTTGCGGGCAAGCCCGGCTCGCTGGCCCACGACGAGATCTTCCACTCTGCGCAGCGCGGCTTCTACCGCGAGACCAACCGCGCCGGAGGGCTCGAGGGCGGCATGACGAACGGCGAGACGCTGATCGCCGCCGCCGCCATGAAACCACTCCCAACCCTCACCAAGCCGCTGCGCTCGGTCGACATCGCGACGCTTGCGCCGGCGCAGGCGCTGCGCGAGCGGACCGACTCGTGCACGGTCCCGGCGGCGGGCGTGGTCGGGGAGGCGATGGTCGCCTTCGTGCTTGCCGACGCCTACCGGCGCAAGTTCGGCGGCGACCACATCGAGGACGTGCGCGGCGCCCTCGCCGCCTACCGAGCGCGGATCCGGTGAACGCAGACGGCGCGATCGTGCTTGTCGGGTTCATGGGGGCCGGCAAGACGACCGCCGCGCAGCGCCTCGGTGCCGAGCGCGGCCTTCGCGTCAGCGATGTCGACGGCCTGATCGAGGCGCGCGGGGGTGCGACGGTCGCCGAGCTCTTCGAGCGCGACGGCGAAGCGGCGTTCCGCGCGCTCGAAGAGGAGGTGGCCTGCGAGCTGCTGGCGCGCGCGCGCCAGGGCGAGATCGTGTCGCTCGGCGGCGGGGCCGTGAGCTCCGAGCGCGTCCGCGACGCGCTGTCCGGCCACCTCGTGCTCTGGCTGGACGTCGATCCGGGACTCGCGTGGCGGCGCGCGGCCGACTCCGGCCGGCCGCTTGCGCGCGACCGGGCGTCATTTGACGCGCGCCACGCGGAGCGGCTGCCGCTGTACGCGATGGTTGCCGACGCTGTCGCCCCGGCCCACGCCCGCGTCGGCCTTGGCCGTTTGCACGACGCGGTCGAGAGGCTGCGCGACGCGCCGGCCGGCACCCGGCTGCTGTGGGCCCTCAGCGGTTGCGCCGAGTACCCGGTCTGGATCGGGCGAGACCTGCTCGGCGCGGGGCTGGTGGTGCCGCCGGGTTCCCCGGCGCGGCGCTTCTGCGTGACCGACGAGAATGTCGCCCCGCTGTGGCTCGGCGCCGCGGGCGAGTTCGACGCCGCGATCGTGATCGCCGCGGGCGAGCCGAGCAAGTCGCTCGCGCAGGCCGAGCGGATCTGGCGCGAGCTGGCGCAACGGGGAATGACACGCGCCGACCACCTGGTCGCGCTCGGCGGCGGCGTCGTCGGCGACCTCGCCGGCTTCTGCGCCGGCGCATATCAGCGGGGCGTGCCGGTGGTTCAGGTCCCGACCACGCTGGCCGCGCAGGTCGACTCCGCCTACGGCGGCAAGACGGGCGTCGATTTGCCGGAGGGCAAGAACTACGTTGGCCTCTACCACCATCCTTCGGGCGTCCTCGTCGACCCGGCGACGCTCCAGACCCTGCCGGCGCAGGAGTGGAGTGCGGGGTACGCTGAGGTCATCAAGACCGCGATCATTGCCGGGGGAGCACTTTGGGAGCGGATCGCCGCCGATCGGCCGATCGACGACGGTGTGATCTTCGACTGCGCGCGGTGCAAGCTCTCGATCGTCGCCGCCGACGAGCGCGACGAAGGTCGCCTCCAGGTCCTCAACCTCGGGCACACCGTCGGACACGCGCTCGAAACCGTGACCGGTTACCGGCGCTACCGCCACGGCGAGGCCGTGGGTCTCGGACTGCTCGCGGCGCTGTCGCTCTCGGGACGCGACGATCTGCGCGCCACCGTTGCCGGCCTCCTGACCGAACACGGACTTCCGACTCACGCGGACGGGGTTGACCCGGCGGCCGTCGCGGCCGCGACGTGGCGCGACAAGAAGCGGCTCGGCTCAAATGTCCCGTTCGTGCTCGTGGACGCCCCCGGCGCCGTGCGCCATGGCGGCGAGGTCACGCCCGCGCAGCTTGCGGCGGCGCTCACGGAGCTCTGCGCATGAGCCCCGTTCGTAACCGCGTCGCGGTGCTGCACGGCGTCAACATGAACATGCTCGGGCGCCGCGATCCTGCGCAGTACGGGACGCTGACGCTGCACGAGCTCGAGCGCCGCGTGACCGACTTCGGCCGGCAGTTGGAGCTCGAGGTGCGCTGCTTCCAGACCAACTCCGAGGCCGAGTTCGTCAAGCATCTGCACGAGCTGCCGGCGCGAGCCGACGGCGTCCTGCTGAACCCCGGCGCCTGGACCCACTACTCCTGGGCGATCCACGACGCGCTCGAGATCGCGGCTCTGCCGGCGGTAGAGGTGCATCTTTCCAATATCGACGAGCGCGAGCCGTGGCGCAGCGTGTCGGTGGTCCGCGACCTCGTCCTCGCGTGTGTGAGCGGGCAGGGCGTGGAGGGCTATCGCGAGGCGCTGGTCCGCCTCAGCAAGGAGCTGGACGGGTGAGCGGCGCGGGCAGCGGGCGCCCGGAGCGTCTTGGCCGCCTGATCGCGGAGGCGGAGCTTGACGCGCTGATCGTCGAGGGTGCCGCCAACCTGCGCTACCTGTCCGGCTACACCGGCTCGAACGGGCTCGTGCTCGTGAACGCCGACGGCGGCGGGCGCTTCTACACCGACTTCCGTTACGCCTCCCAGGTCGCCGAGGAGGTCGACGGCGCCTTTGAGTGCGAGATCGTGACAGGGGAGTTGCTCGACGCCATGGCCCGCTCCCTCGCTGCGGGCCGCGTCGGGTTCGATGACACGCGAACCAGCGTCAGCCGGCGCGCGAAGCTCGGCGAGCTGGCGCCGGCGGGCGTCGAGTTTGTCGCCGCGCCGGGCCTCGTCGAGCGGATGCGGGCGGTCAAGGACGAGCGGGAGATCGAGCTGATCGCCGCCGCCGCAAAGCTGATCGACGAGTTGCTCGGCTGGCTGTTCGCCGGGCGCCTGAGCGGTCGCACAGAACGCGAGCTGGCGATCACGCTCGAGCACGAAATGCGATTGCAGGGCGCGACCGCGCCGAGCTTTTCGTCGATCGTCGCCGGCGGCGCGCACGGCGCACTGCCGCACGCCCAGCCGCGCGATGTGCCGATCGAGCCCGGCACGCTCGTCACCTTCGACATCGGCGCGCTGGTGGACGGATACTGCTCGGACTGTACGCGGACCGTTGCCGTTGGCGAGCCCTCCGCCCGCGCCCGCGAGGTCTATGAGGTTGTCCTGCGCGCGCAGCTCGCCGGGCTCGAGGCGATCGCGCCCGGGGTCAGCGGACGCGACGCCGACGCGCGGGCGCGCGCAGTGATCGAGGAGGCCGGCTACGGCGAGTACTTCGGCCACGGCCTCGGCCACGGCGTGGGCCTGGAGATACACGAGGCGCCGCGGCTCTCGCGCATCAGCGGCGATCAGGCGCTGCTCGCCGGCAACGTGGTCACCGTCGAGCCGGGGGTCTACCTGCCCGGCGAGCTGGGCGTCAGGATCGAAGACCTGACCGTCGTTCGTGCCGGCGGGGTTCAGCTGCTCAGCGGCTTCACGAAGGAACTGCTGGTGCTCGACTGAGGCGCGGGTGGGCGCGCTGCGCGCTGCGCAGCGGGCGCAGCCGGTAGACGACCGCCGCCAGCACCGCGAGCGTCAGCGTTGCCGGCAACAGGAACGAGACCGCCTGGGCGTCGACGCCGATGTGGCCGGGCAGGTACCAGAAGATCAGCCACGTCGCCGCGGTCGCCGCAGCCGCTCCCCACGGTGCGCGATGTGCGACGGTGGTTTCCCACGCGAGCAGCGCGAAGATGAACGGCAGCGGGTAGTAGACGACATCCCACGGGTCAAGCCAGCAGCGCAGCAGCAGCAGCAGGGCCAGCAGCAACAGCGCGTCGGCTCGGGGTGTGCGGCGCCGCACCGCCAGCAGCGTGAGCGGCAGGCCGAGCCAGACGATCAGGATGTGCGCGCGGCCGCCAAGCCACGCGGGCGCGTCGCGGAAGCCGCGTGCGACCGAGCCGAGCATCGCCGGGACCCAGTGCCCGCGTGGGCCGAAGAACCAGAAGATCTGCCACGGGTGGAAGATCCCGCCGGTGGCGGTGACGACGATACGGTCCGTTCCGCTGGTCACACTGGGCGAGGACAAAAACATCGGCGCGACCAGGGCGCTCGCGAGCACGCCCGCGATGATCAGGGAGCGCCAGCGGTGGGCGGGCAGCGCCAGCAGGACCGGGCCGATCGCCAGCAGGGCCCACTCCTTGTTCGCAATCGCCAGTCCGAGTGCCACCGCCGCGAGGTTCGCCCGGCCGCGCTGCGCGAGCAGCACCGCCGCGACACACAACGCTCCACCGAGCAGCTCCTCAGGGTGCCCGGTCTGCAGCGCCCGGTAGGTGATCGGGTTGGCGGCGCACACGAGCACCGCCAGCCCAGCCGCGGCCAGGCGGGCGCCGGCGCGGCGCAGATTCACTGCGCACCACACGCCGAGGGCGCCGATCGCGAGCAGGCACGGCAGGGCGCCGAGCCGGTAGATCAGAAGCGCGCCACCACCGGCCAGGCTGCCGGGAAGCGCGAAGGGTGCTCGCAACGCAAGTGACGCGCCGTAGGACGGCGCGCTCTGGAGAAACTCGCTGATATGCCCGTGCAACAGCGCCGTCATGCTCGGCGCCGCCTCGAGGCCGTAATCGTTTGCGGTGACGGCCCAGCGCCATCCCCAGGCCAGCGCGAGCGCCGAACCGAGCGCAAGCGCGCTCCACAGGGTCACCTCAAGACGCGAGACGGTCGAGACGGCTCCGCCGGCGGGTAGCTGAGCGCGATGGCGCGCGGTCACAATGTCGATATCGGCGCGGTGTTTGGCGCGCTTGAACGACGCTCGCGCGGCCTGCGCGCGACAAGGCGCGACCAGGCGCCCGGCGCGAACAGCGCGATCGCGAGCGCGAGCAGCGCCGGCACCGCGGCAAGCAGGAAGACCGCGGCCTGTTCGTCCGGCGAAACGTGCTCGGGAACGACGATGAACACCAGCCAGACGACGACGCTTGCGGTGAGTGCGAGGACCGGTGGGCGCCGGCGGTCGAGGCTCTCCCAGGCGAGCAGCGCGAAGATGAACGGGAGCGGGTAGTAAACCGTGTCCCAGGTGTCGAAGGCGAAGCGGATCGCCAGCAGGAAGGCGAGCAGGAGCATCGCGTCGGTGCGCCGGCGCAGCACCGCGAAGGCCGTGACCGGCACCGCGAGCGCGACGATCAGCGGGTGGTCGATGCTCTGGATCCACGCCGGCGGCGTGCGGTAGCCGATCTTGACAGCGCCGAAGCTGTCGCGGACCGTCTGGGAGTGGGAGCCGAGGAACCACCACAACTGCCAGGGCTGGAAGATCGCGCCGCCGCCGGCGACGGTCAGGGCACCGGGCGAGCCCGACCCCCCACCGACGTGGCTCGCGAGCCAGAGCGGGAGGTAGAAGCACGCGGCCAGCACGCCCGCAATGACCGCGGCGCGGACGCGGTGGGCCGGCAACGCGAGCAGGACCGGCCCGATCGCCAAAAGCGCCCACTGCTTGTTGGCGATCGCGAGGCCGAGCAGGATGCCCGACCAGCCGGCGTGACCGCGCTGGGCGGCGAGCACCGCGGCCACGCACGCCACCGCGCCGAGCAATTCCTCGGCGTGTCCGTCCTGGAGCGCGTAGAGCGTCACCGGGTTGACGACGCACAGCCCGAGCGCCGTGGCCCGCGCGATCCGGCCCGCTCCGATGTCGCGCATCCGCGCCACCAGCCACACGCCAAGCAGCGCGGCGGCGACCAGCGCGGGGACCGAGACGGCCTGGTAGACGGCGACTGCGCCGCCGCCCCATAACCCGGGGAGCAGCGCGAACGGCGCACGCAGCTCGAGCGAGCCGCCGTACCCGGGTGACAGCTGCAGGAAGGTCAGAAGGTGGCCGGAGGTGAGCGCGGCGTAGGCCGGCGCGACCTCCGTCGCATAGTCGTTCCAGCCGAACCCGTAAAGGGTGAGAAACGACATCGCCCACACACCCACGGCCGCGAACGCGATCGCGGCTCCGTGGTCGCGCACGCGCAGCCTGGTCACCCATGACTTATCGGTGCGATCGCCCGGGCGCTTGAGGTGCGCCGGGCCTGCAAAGCCGGGCTTTCAGCGGTGGCGGCGCTCGGCCCCCGGCCGCGCGGCGAGCGCCGCCGTGCTGCATGCTGCTCCGGTGCCTTCGTTCGCGGTGTCGATCTGCGTGCTGTCGCTGGTCCAGGCCGGGCTGGTCGTGTTGCCGGCGCCTCGCGAGATCCCGGCGCTTGCGCGCCTGCGAAGCGGCTGGTGGGCAGCGATCCCCGCCGCGTCGGTTGCCGCCTTCGTGTTCGGCGAACGGACGCTCGGCGGGCTCGCGGACGGCCTCACCTACCTCGCGCTGATCGCCGTTCCGCCCCTCGCGGCGGTGGCTCTCGGCTGGGCGATGCGCGCCAGCCGGCCCTGGTTTGCGCCGGGTGCCGCGCTGCTCTTCGTGCTCGCGTGGGCTGACCGCCAGGGCCTCGCGGGTGAGACCGCCGGTCTGGTGCTGGACGCGCTGTCGTGCGTGACGCTCGCGGTCCTGCTCGTGGCGGTGAGCCCACGCGTTCTGGTCAAGCTGGGGATCGTCGCGATGGCAGCCGTCGATAGCTGGCTTGTGCTCAGCGACCTCCTGGCGGCCCCCAACGGCGTGCTCAACGCGGCGGCGCCGGCGGCGCACCTGCCGCAGCTGCAGCGAGTCGTGTTCGGCTCGGCCGTCATGGGCTACGGCGACGTGTTCGTCGCGGCGCTGCTCGGAGCCCTGCTCGCCGCGCAGCCGGGCGTGGCCCGCCGCGGCGCCGCGATCGCGGCAGCCATCGGCCTGGCCTTCGACCTGCTGTTCTTCGCCGTCAATGAGCTGCCGGCGACGGTGCCGATCGCGCTGACCCTGGCGATCCTCGAGTCGGGCGCGATCGTCGCAAGCCGGCGCGCGACGGCCCGGTGACGACAGCGTGTTGTCGGGTCCGAACGGGGAGCGGCGGGAGGCGCCGTCAGGCCGCGCCGGCCGGGCTTGTCGGCGTGGCCGCGGTTGCGGTTGCCGTTGACATGGTCCAGGGAGCGCCCTTCGCCGGCTGAATTCGCCGCGTTGCTCGTCGCGACCCCCGCCACGGCGGCGAGGGTCGCCGAGCGACCTGCGTCACTTGCCGCGAAAGTACTCGTGCACCTCGAACTCATGCACCTCGGGCTGGCCGGCGATGCCGACCGCGGCCGCCGCCGGCCCGATGCGCTCCGCCGCGAAGCGGTCGAAATGCGCGCGCGACTCCCAGAAGTCGAGAACCCCCCAGCCGCCCTCGACGGGGCCGGAGGCGTGGAAGATCAGCCCGTCCGGGACCGCCCCGGCCGGGTCGATCGCCGCATTCAGGCGGTCGACCTGCTCCGCCGTCCATCCATCGCCCTTCAGCCGAATTCCCACAGCCATGATGCCTCCCTCGGGTTGGATGCTGCGACTGTACGCCGATCGCGATCGGGCGTTGGCAAAAGTCGTGAACGTCCCCGCCTGAGGCGGGACGCCGGCAAAGCGCGGCGGCGGGCGAGCTTCCGCCGGGGCTGCCACGCGCCGCCACGGCGGGAGCGCCCGGGTGGCGTGCGCGCGCCGCCCGCCACCTGTACCTCAGGGCACGTCAGCGAAGAAGTCCTGGCGGACCGTCGTCGCGGCCGGGATCGTCACCGTCCGCTGCGCGATCGTCGGGCGCAGATTGCCCACCGGTGCTGCCCGGACGGTGTAGGTGCCGGGGGGCACAGGGATGCTCGCCAGCTCGCCCTGCCCGACCGTCTCGGTCGCCACCGTGGCGCCCGTGGCGCGGTCGGTGACGGTGATCGTGTCCGCCAGCGGCTCGGGCACGCGGGGGCAGACCCAGGGCGGCATCGCCGGACCTCCGACCACGTAGAAGCCGCTGATCAGCTCGGTCGGCCCGGCCGTCTCGGAGGGCTCCCGCGCGGGCGGAGCCGTCGGGCCCGGTTTCGGGCATCGCGGCGCTAGCCAAACGCTGATCGCTCGCGCGCTGGCGCCGGCCGCGGGTGACTGCTGGACGATCCGCTGCCGTGGCTGCGCTCCGGGCGCCTGGACC
>JBEKSK010000036.1:0-13888 GCA_049517155.1 Solirubrobacteraceae bacterium | reverse complement strand
CCCGACCAGCACGAGAAACTCGCCATCCCTGATCGAGAGATTCAACTGGTCAACTGCCTTGCGCTTCGTCTTCGGATAAATCCGCGTCGCGCCCCTAAACGTCACAGTGGCCATCTGGATCCGCTACTCCTTGGTCGCGCCGGCGAGCATGCCCTGGACCAGGGTGCGCTGTGCGAAGAGGAAGATGATCAGGACCGGCATGATCGCGATCAGCGTAGCCATCGCGAGGTCGGGAC
Source organism: Solirubrobacteraceae bacterium (assembly GCA_049517155.1). Taxonomy (GTDB): domain Bacteria; phylum Actinomycetota; class Thermoleophilia; order Solirubrobacterales; family Solirubrobacteraceae; genus Palsa-513. The sequence continues at coordinate 13,652 of JBEKSK010000036.1, read as the reverse complement.
GATAGATCTCCGAAGCGGCATATCCCGAAGCCGTGGGGCTGAAGATAGGTGCCGAGCCGATCAGGATCTGCAGGCCGATCGTCACCGGGTACTGCGAGTTGGTGTAGGTCATCACGAACGGAAGGTAGTAGTTGTTCCAGTCCGCGACGAACGCAAAGAATGCGATCAGCGCGACGATTGGCCGCGCCAGGGGCAACGCCACATGTCGGAATACGCCCCATTCGCTGGCTCCATCGATTCGCGCCGCCGCGAGCAGATCCTTGGGGATGGTGGACGAGAAGTAGATGTAGGCGAGATAAACGCCGAAGGGGAAGAACGCGAACGGCAGGATCACCGCCCAGACGGTGCCGAGCAGGTGCACAGCGCTGGCCTCTAGAAACAGCGGCAACACCAGTGCAGTCGCCGGCATGATCATCACGACGAGCGTGATGGCGAGTAGCGTGCGCCGCCCGATGAACCGGGTCAGCGCGAGACCGTAGCCCGCCGGAATCGCTGCCAGCAGGGCCAGCGCGGTGCCGCCGATCGAATAGATCGCAGAGTTCTTGAGCCAAATCAGCATCAGCTGGCCCTGGTAGTTGATGACACGATTGAACGTGTGGGCGAACGTGCTAAGGCTCCCGAAGGCAAACGGAGAGTCGTGGACGAGTTGGTAGTCCGTCTTGGTCGGTGCGAGGATCAGCCACATGATCGGCACGAAGAAGAAGGCCGCGAACACCAGCAGGACGGCAAGTGCGATGAGGCGGAACACGTAGCGTCGGGCGAGCATCAGTCGACCTCGAACAACTTTCCGCGCCAGACGAGGATCACCGCGACGATCAGGCCGACCACGAGCAGGTCGACCGAGACCGCGGCGGCGTCGTTGAACCTGTCCAGCTGGAAGGCCAGGTAGTAGGCGAGCTGGTTGGGCGACCACTGGGCGGGCACTTCGCCGTTGGTCGCCACGGCCAGAATCTGGGGCTCGACGAACAGCTGCGAACCTGCCGCGAACGAGAGCACGAGCATGTACACGATCCACTTGCGGATCAGGGGGAGCTTGATTCGGAAGGCGGTCTGGAACACGTTCGAACCATCGATCTCGGCCGCCTCGATGAGCTCCCGGGGAATGTTGTTCAGCGCGCCGTACATGATCACGATCCATCCGCCGGCGCCTGTGAAGAAGGCCATGATTGCGAAGATGATGAAGAGGTTCCCCGGCGCGACCGTGTTGGACAGGACCTGGTAGTGAAACGCGTGCAGTATGAACGCCCAGGGACTCCCACTCGGCGTGAACATGAACAGCCAGATGATCGCGCTGGCCGCGCCAGCCATGGCACCCGGCAGATAGAAGATAAAACGAAACGTGGTGCTGACTCGCCGCTCGAGGGTGTGAACCATCAGCGCCAGCGCCACGACGAAGATGGTTTGACTGATCAGCCAGATCCCCTCGAACTCCAAGACGTGCTCGAACGCCGGCGCGAATTCAAAGAAGTTGAACGTGTTGATGAAGTGCGCGAAACCGATGCCCCCCGGCGCGCTCAGCGCTAGGGCAATCGCATAGATCGCCGGCGCGACGCCGAGAGCGAGCAGCAGCACCACGTAGAAGGCGACGAAGAAGTAGCCCGCTGTACGTGAGGTGGCGGCCGGTGGGCGTTTGCGACTCCCCCGCCGGGCGCGGAGTCCCCGACGGACGCTCGCGCGCTCGTCGGGGACAACCACGGCCGAAGGGATCGTCATTTACTCACTGACTGCGGTCTGCTGTTGCTGGCTGCTGTTGATCACGGATTGCTGACGGCGGCAACAGGACTCTTGACCGTGTAGCCGGCCAGGCGAGCCTGGTTCGCCAGACCTTCGGCATACGGTAGGAGTTGCGACGACATCGTCGCAGGCGGGTTACCGGTCACGGCCGCCAGGTTCGTCGATGCCCAGACATTGTCCGTGCTCCACGGCACCGGGCTCCAGCCGCTCCACACCGAGGCCGCGGCCGACTTCCACGAGGCCTCGGTCACGCTCGGGTCGCCGAAGACCGTGGCGAGTGACGAGACGTACTTGGGCTGGTCCGCTACGTACTGCGGCAGACCCGAGTCGACGCCGACCTTCTGGATGTTCGGGCTGGTCGCCATGTACTGCGCGAACGCCGCGGCCGCGCTCGGATCCGGAGCGTGCTTGGACACGAGCCACAGGCCCCCGCCCAGGTCGCCGGTCACCTTCGCGCCGTTCGTCGCGGCCGGCGCCGGGTAGGCCACCATCGTGCCGTTCGGCACTCCGCCCGACGCGCCGGTCTGGAAAACGGCGGTTCCCTCCCAAAGCGCTCCAACGGCCATGACGACCTTCTGCGGATTGACGGAGAAGATGCTCTCGTCGCTGAGGGACTTGCCTACATCCCCCGACGCATCGATCGCCTTCGCGATCCCCGTGCAGTTGGCGGAGTTCGGGTTGATCTCGATCGTGCCCTTGCCGGTGACCTGGTCCAGCGGGCACTCATTGGCCCACAGGAAGTAGTCGTCGATGCTGAACCCGTCACCGACACTGCCGATTAGGTAGCCCGGGTGAGCGGTGTTGAGCGCCGTACCATCCGCGAGGAATGCCGACCAAGTGGTCGGAATCGGTGCACTGCCGAAGAACTGGCTGTACAGCGTCGGGTTGACCCAGAGCACCTCCGCGGCGCTGTCATTGCGCAGGCAGATGACCTGGCCACTTGGTGTCGTGCAGCTGCTCATCGAAGTGCCCGCGAAACCGCCGAGAACCTTCTTCGGGACGTAGCTCTTAAGGTTCAGCAGGTCGTTGTAGGGCGCTGTACCGAGCTGGACAGCGTCGTAGTTCTGGGTGTCGAACATCACGTCCGGGGCGTCCGACGGCCAGCCAGTGCGGTTCCACAGGGCGAACTTCGACTGCAGCACGCCGGTGCCGTTCTCGTTGCCGTTGTAGAGGACCCACTTGATGTTGGCGTGAGGGTTGGCCTTCATGTAGGCCTTCTCGTAGGGGACGCGAGACGTGTCGATCCAGACGATGAGCGGTTTCGCGGCGGCTTTCGCGCCCGCCGTGGCGACACCTACGATGGCGACCCCTCCGCCGGCGACCGCGAGCGCGGTGCACGTGATGAGCGCCGTGCCACGCCCGCGTCTGCGGGTGCGCCGAAGCGTCCTCGCGATAGATGAACTCAGGGTATGAAGCACCTTTCCTCCTCCTGTGATGATGGTTGAGTCGTGTTGTCGTGAAAGTTGTGCCGGGGCAAGCTTGCGGCGGGCCTCAGGCTCTGGCGTCGGCGACGCGACTTGGGACCGCCGCCGCCGCCTGATCGACTACATATGGAGCCAGCTCCTTGGGGTAGTCGGGTCCCGCGATCAGACCGACACCGGGGCCGGTCGGTGCGGCCACCATGCCGTTGGCGTCGATGCCCTCTTCGCGGGCCACCGGGTTGCTGGTGACGAGCGATTCGTAATAGGTGCAGTTCGAAATCGCCATGCACAGATGCCGTGCATAAACCGTGGGGCCGTGCGGCTCGGCGCGAAGCCGGAACGCGTCGGCGAGGTGCGCGATCCGCATCGCGCCCGTGAACCCGCCGCGCAACTCGGTGCTTGTTCTGACGAAGCTCGCGCAGCCGCTCGCGATGAAGTCGGCGGTGTTCATGTGGACACCGTCGGATGTCTCGCCGACGTTCAGCGGAACGCCCACACGCTCGGCGAGCCACTTGTATGACGTGATGCTGAATTCGCGAATCGGCTCCTCGTACCAGAGGTACCCAGCCGCGGCGAGGGCGTCGCCGACGTAGACCGCGTCAGGAAGATCGAAAGCTGCCGACCCGTCGTACATCAGCGGGATGCTGCTGCCAACGTGTTCGCGAAGCGCTGTGCACAGCTCCGCGTCGCGTCGTGCGTCTCCCCATGCGTGGAGCTTGATCGCCGGGTAGCCGAGCTCGATGCATTGGGTGGCGACATCGAGGTACTCGGCGATGCTCGGAAACGTCGATGTCGACGCGTATGCCGGGATCTCGCGTCGAAAGCCGCCGAGCACCTCCCAGGTCGGCGCGTCGTAGTAGCGGCCGGCCAAGTCCCAGAGTGCGGTGTCGATGAGGCCGAGCAGGAAGATCGGTAGCTCCTCCGTGCGGTCGATCTCCCAGATGCGGTGCCAGAGCCATTCACGTTGGAGCGGATCGGCGCCGATCAACTCGTCGCGGAGAACATGGTCGAACGCGTCGGCGACGATCGGCCCCGCTCCCCGTCGCGGCGCGATCGCGACGCCATCGACGCCCTCGTCGGTTCGCAGCCGGATAACGCCGACCTCCCGGTCGGGAGGGCTGCCGCGCAGGCCGTCGCGCCAGACGAACGGAGGGTTGGAGCCGGGCGCGAAGACGTTGAAGGTCTCTACCTCTGTGATACGCAAGCTACCCCTCCCCGGAGTTGGCACCCCCACAACCGTGGGCACCGATGACTAAGCATATGACCAGACGTATGATGTCAGAGGCCCACCCGGGATGCAAGTGGGAACCGCACGCGCGGGGTTGCGCCTTCCCGTCTCGCAGTCTGCGCTGCGCCGACCTTCCCGGTTTCGCGGGAGGCCGTCGCCGTCGCAGCAAGTGCCGCCGCTGCGCGGCGCGGGGGCGGTGCGCCCGCCCACCTGCGTATCGCTCGAGACGCCGGTGTCAGACGGGTGCGGAGAGGCCCGGCATGTGCCGCACCACTACCGGGCCGAGTGGCCCGCCCGACGCTTGAGCCAGGATCCCAGGATGTGCTCGCGCATCGCGGCCGCGGCCCCGTCGGCGTCCCGTTCCGCGAGTCGCTCATAGATCCTGACGTGCCCGCCGTGGGAGGAGACCACATCCTCGCGAGTGGCCGTTCCGGTGTAGCGCATGCTCGCCCGGGCGAACGGATGAATCGCTCGAATAATCGACCGACCCAGTTGGTTGCCGGAGCCCCGATGGATCACGTCGTGGTACTCGGTGTCAGCAAGCATGTACGCGTCTATCTCGTCGAGCAACTGCTCGAGTGAAATAAGCGCGGCCTGTAGCTCGCTGAGCTGCTCGTCGCTCATCACCTCGGCCGCGCGGCGCGTCATCTGAGACTCGAGCCCGACGCGCACGTCAACCAAGGCGTCAAGCGTCTTGAGCGTGTCGTCGTGGCGGATCGACGCTTCGAGGACGAGCGGGTCCAGCAGGTTCCACTGCTCCGGCGGCGCGACCGTCGTGCCCTGGCCCTGTTTCACGCGGACCAGCCCCTTCTCCTCGAGTACCTTGACGGATTCGCGAATCACACTTCGGCTGACGGCGAATGCCGCACACAGCTCACGCTCGGTCGGGAGCGTCGAACCCGGCGGGAGTGCCCCGCTCACGATGTTGTCGATGATCGTCGACAACACAGCCGTCCCGAGTCGCGCCGGCCGCTGCGGCGGTCGGCTGTTCATGAGCTCCTCGAGGCTTCCGGTCATCGTTGAGTCGCGGTGGAGCGTTACTAGACGAGGCGACTTCCGCCGCTCGGCCGAAATGCTGGCGAGCCGCCCTCACGCAGCCCCCTGTCCAGGTCGCTGACGGCGATTTGCTCGTGCAGGGACTCGCGATTCAGAGGCTCAACCGGCTCCGCTCCGCTGCGCCCGAGTTCCTCGCGCGCCTCGAGACCACCCTCGGCTACGAGATCGCGTCCCCCGAGAGCAAAATGAACCATGTGGCAAGCATTACACGACGCGAAGCCGCGTGCCACTCCGGTGCAGCCGTCGCGAAGGCTTCGGATCCACATTCGCGCGGGGCGAGGACGGCATCCCGTCATGTCGGCGACCGCTTCCGATCATGACCCGAAGCCAGCCTTGATGATCAGCTCCCTCGCCGGCAGGTCGTTGCCGAGCGCGGTCACAGAGATGTTCGCGTGCGGGATGCTCGCGAACGCAGGCAGCTGCGGATTCGGCGCGACGCCCGGTCGCACGGGGTACTCGTAGTCGTCGCCCGCGGAGATCAATCGCTGGCCCGCCGCGCTGACGAGAAACGCGACGAAACGCTCGGCCTCGCTGCGGTGACGCGACGAGGCCAGGACGCCTGCTCCGGACACGTTGACGACCGAGCCGGCGTCGCCGTTTGGGAAGTAGTACAGCGCACTATGGATCGCGCTTGGGCCAATTTCGCGTCGCAGGCGGTACCAGTAGTACTGGTTGATCACGCCCACCGCCGCATCGCCACCGTTCACGGCGGCGACCACCGACTCGTCGTCCTGGTAGACGGCCGCGTTTCGCCTCAGTCCGGCGAGCCAGTTCGCTGCAGCCGCCGTCCCATGGGTGGCGATCACGGCACCGACGACCGGTGGGAAGTCCGAGTCCAGCGGCGCGATCGCCACCTTTCCCTTCCACCCGGGCGTGGCGAGGTTGAGAATCGAGTGCGGGAGCGCCGACCGCGAAATCAGCGCCGGGTCATAGACGAGGCAGCTCACGCGCAACGCCACACCCACCCAGGTGCCGTCCGACGATCGGTCGGCCGTGGGAACCTGGTCAAGAATCGAGCGGGGCAGGCGCGCGAGCAGGCCGTGGCCGGTGAGGTCCACCAGCTCCGGGGAGTTCTCGGTCAGGTAGACGTCGGCGGGCGATGAGCGTCCCTCCTGGAGGATCTGGTCCGCGAGCACGACGCCGTCGTTCGTTCGGTCGCCCACCGAGATGCCGGTCGCCCGCTGGAAGGCCGAGATCATCGCCGTCGTGAGCTCGGGGTGCTGGCCGTTGTAGAGGACGATCGACGGCTTGGTAGCGCCACTGCCGCCGCACCCAGCCAAGAGGAGAACGCTGGCCGCGATCCCAGCCAGTGCTCGCCGCCTCACGGCGTCGTCACCCCTGCCCGATACTCCGCGATGGGACCAGGCGTCGCACGCTCGCGGCGCCGGCCGCGTGCGGTCTGCAACGGCCTGATTGATCGCGGCGAGGCTCGAACCGATGCGGTCAGCAAGGCGTCAGCGTAGGCTGGTGCACCGATCATGCGACCGGCGAATCCTAATGGTCCTCGCGAGTCTGCCACGCGATCTGCGCGTGCAGGGCAACGTGCGCTCGGCGTCTGATGTTGTCGGTCTGGCGTCCGTGGTCGGGGAGCGGAGCGCCGCGCGGGCAGTGGGTAGACTCCGATCCGATGCAGGCTGTGGTCTGGCAGGGTGCGGGCGACGACGGCGATTATCCCTTCGGGGTTGGCCTGAAGCGACGATGAGGACGCTTCCCGGCACCGCCGAGTCCGCCCCGTCCGAGCCGGCGTGAGCCGACGCTCGGCCAGACGTCGGCTTGGCGTCCCGACGGGCCTGCTCGGCGCGTGCCTCGTCGCGGCGCTGCTTGTGGCCGTTCCGGTTGTGGTGACCGTCGTGCAGGCGGCCCAGGGGGGCTTTTCGGTCGCTGGGACAGCGATCGGGTCGACCTCGACCCTGACGCTCCTGCTGCATTCGATCGAGGTCGCGGCCGCGGCCACGCCGATCTGCGCCGTGCTCGGGGTTGGCACGGCGTGGTTCGTCGAGCGCACGACGCTGCCCGCCCCGCGTCTATGGGCCGTGCTGGTCGTGGCGCCGCTGACGATCCCGCCGTTCGTGACGAGCTACGCATGGGCGAACTTCGGCCCCTCGTTCCAGGGGTTCCTCGGAGCGGCGGGGATCATTGCGTTCAGCTACTACCCGATCGTGTTCCTGCTCGTCGCAGTGGCGCTTCGCGGCCTTGATCCTGCGCTCGAGGAGACGGGGCGCTCGCTCGGGCTCAGCGGGCGCGGCACTTTCTTCCGCGTCGTGCTGCCGCAGCTACGGCCCGCGATCTACGGCGGGATGCTCCTGATCGTGCTCGACGCGCTGGTCGAGTTCGACGCCTTCGTTGGACTCAAGTTCCAGACCTTCTCATTCGATGTCTACGCGCAGTATCAGCTCGGGTTCAGCACATCGGGCGCGGCCGCGCTCTCGTTGGCGTCGATCGCGCTCTGCGTGATCCTGCTTTTCGGCGAGGCGCGTCTGCGCGGCCACGCGAACTACACGCGGGTGAGTCAGGGCGCCCGGCGGTTGGCGGGGCGCTACACGTTGGGGCGCGCGACGCTTCCCGTGATTGTCGCGATGGCGGCGGTGGTCGCGATCAGCGTCGGCATTCCGGTGGGGATGTTGGTGCGCTGGTTCGCCGACAGCAGCCAAGCTGGCCTGTCGAGCGCCGGCGGGAACCTCACCTACCTGTTCCCCGCAACGCTCACCTCGGTCGAGATCGGCGTCGCTGCGGCGGTTCTGGGGGTTCTGCTCGCACTCCCGATCGCGGTGGCCGCGGTCCGACACCGGGGGCCCGTGGTGACCGTTCTGGAGCGCACCATGTACCTCTCGTTCGCGCTGCCCGACCTCGTCGGAGCGATCGCGCTCGCGTACCTGGCGAGCCACTGGTTGCATTTTCTCTACGGCAGCTTCGTGCTGCTCGTTTTCGCGGAGGCGATCCTGTTCGCCCCGTTCGCCGTCGTGGCGATGCGCGCGACCTTCGGCCAGCTCGAACCATCGCTCGAGGAGTCCGCGCGATCGCTCGGTTCGGGGCCGCTCGCGAGCTTCTGGCGCGTCACGCTGCCGCTTGCCCGGCCGGGACTCGTCGCCGCGCTCGTGCTCGTGTTCACGTTCACGCTCGGTGATCTGTCAACCACCCAGGTGCTGCTCCCCGTGAATCTCTACACGCTCGGCACCGAGTTCAACTCGAACAGCTCCACGGTGGCGTTCGCCGCGGCGGCGCCGTTCGCCGCAGTCCTGATCGCGCTTGCGGTGGCGGCCGCCTACCTGCTGATGAGCCGCTTCGGCACCGTCCGGGCGCTGGCGACCCGCTGAGCGATGGCCGACCTGGAATGTCGAGACCTCCGCAAGGCCTACGGCGGGCACGTCGTGCTCGCGGGCGTCGACCTCACCGTGCCGGAGGGCACGCTGACCGCGATTCTCGGCTCATCCGGGAGTGGCAAGACGACGCTGCTTCGCATCGTGATCGGGTTCGTTGTCGCAGATGGAGGGACGGTTTCGATCGATGGGAAGCTCGCCACAGACTCCGGGGGCACGCACGTGCGGCCGGACAAGCGGGCGATCGGCTATGTCGCTCAGGAAGGCGCGCTCTTCCCGCACCTCAGCGTCGCCCAAAACGTGGGATTCGGGCTCGCACGCGCGGAACGCAAGCGCGGCAGCCGCATCGGCGAGGCGCTCGACCTCGTCGGCCTCGCTCGTGGCTACGCGGATCGCCGGCCACATGAGCTGTCAGGCGGTGAGCAACGCCGGGTCGCGCTCGCCCGCGCACTGGCGCCGCGCCCGGCGCTGGTCCTCCTCGATGAGCCATTCTCCGGGCTCGACGCGGCGCTGCGAGGGGAGACCCGCGCAGCGGTGCTCGACGCGCTGGCCGGCGCGGGGGCAACGGCCGTGCTCGTCACGCACGACCAGGGGGAGGCCCTCTCGATGGGACGCGAGGTCGCCGTCCTTCGAGACGGCCAACTCGTCCAGACCGCTGCACCCGACACGCTCTATCGGACGCCCGCCGATCTCGATCTGGCACGCTTCGTCGGCGACGCGGTGGTCGTGCCAGGCGTTGCTCGTGAGGGGAGGGTGGTCTGCACATTCGGCACTCTGGATGTCCGCGGCGACGCGATCGCGGGAGCGGTGGCGGTCATGATCAGGCCGGAGCAGATCCGGGTGATGCGGAGCGCCGACGCAGGCGGCGTTCCGGCGAGGATCGTCGGACTGAGCTTCTACGGCGCCGAGACCGTCCTCCAAATGGAGCTCGCCGACGGGCTCGGGACCGTCGTCGCCGCGAGGACCTTCGACAGCGCCGGTGCCGGGGCGGGCGACGACGTGAGACTCCTCGTAGACGGCCCGGTCGTGACCTATCCGGCGACGGATGCTAAGCGTGAGGGGCGCGGCGTAGCGGCGACGCCCACCGCATCATGAGCCGGTGGCGGTCGCCCAGAGCGAGCGTCCTCCATGCGCGAGCGAGGCGAGCGGCACGATCTGCGACGCCGGCGGCTCGGTCCCGGTGTAGGGCTTCGTGTAGCTGAGGAAGAAGAACGACACCGTGCCGAGCCCCGAGCCGGGCACGTCGCCCTCGATCTTCCCGATGTAGCCGGGCCCGCTCACCCAGACGAGGATTGACACTCGGGTGGACGAGCTCGCGGCGATCTCCTGCTCGATCGCGGCCGCGATCCCGGTGCGCTGGGCGCTGCTGGCCGCTGCCAGCGCCTTCGCCAAGTCAACCGAGACACGGTATTCCTCCATCGGCACCCCTTCGACCACCCGTGCGCCGATCGTCGACGCGCTCCGCGCGGCCCACGCGACTTCGTCAAGCGCCAGCACCGGAGCGAGCCCCTCTGCTTGAGCTGCGAGCGCACCATCGGCGCCGGATCCCCCGAGTGGCACCGAGATCCACATCTTCCCCGCCGGCAGCGCCCCGGCCGCTGTCGGCAAGGGCGACAGCAGTAACGTCGTGGGCTCCAGGTCGAAGTAGAGGGTCTGGTAGCTGCCGGCCCGCAGCTTCAACTGGAGGAACTCGTAATCCAGGCCGGTTCGGAAGTCGTAGGCCGCCCGGCCGCCCAGGACCGTGATCGGCGCGGTGAAAAGCTGCGGTCGCTCGAGCGCCACTTCGTAGCGCGCCCACTGCACGGCGAGCGTCTTGCTCGCGGCGCCCGTCACCTGCCGCAACGGGTTGCCGCTCGCTCCGCACCCGCAGAGCGCCGCGGCTGTGACCACGAGCACGGCCCATGCCGGCCTCCTCATGCGCGCGAGACCGATTGGGCGTCGCCGCGCGCCCGTTTGCTGATAGCGCACCCGGGCGAGCGATCCGCTGCCGTCGCGGAGGGCGCCATCAGGAAGCACCGACGCGGCCGGCGTGTTCCGAACGCGAGTGGGCGGGAAAGAAGAACTTCCCCGCCCACTCTCAATCTCGCCGCCGCTTACGCGCTGGCGCTAGATGCAGCCGTCCCCGTCATCGGGACCGCCGCCGTTCTGGTCGCCGTCATTGTCCTCGTCTTGGCAAGGCTGGTTGCTACTGGTCGACGTTCCCGTCGTAGTCGTGCCGGTGCTCGTGGTGGTTGTGCTCGTGGTGGTGCTCGTGCCGGTGCTCGCCTTGTGCTTGATCACCTGTCCGGACGCTGAGAGCACGTACCAGAGGCCGCCGCTCTGGTTGGTCGCCTGGCCGTAGGCGGTCCCGGCCTTCGTGTCGCCAAGGTACCCGTAAAGGGGCCAGTGGTTGTAGGTCACCACGCGGCCGCCGGCCGAGTCCTTGTCGCTCCCGAGCAGCGACTGCTTCGCGCTACCGCCGGCAACGGCCTTTCCGCCTGCCGGCAAGAAGACCGGTGGCCAGACCTTGGCGCACGATTTGAAGCACGTCACCTTCTTTTGCTTATCAGGCACGAACATGTACAGCGTCTGGCCCTTGCTGTTAACGAGGATGGTCCCCAAGCCGGGCACCGACCTGGTCGAGATCTTCACGCTCGACGTGGCCACCTTGGCCGTCGCGCCCGACGCAAATGGCGCCGTAGCCACCAATGCCGTTGTTGCCGCTACGGCTAGGAGCGCCGTAAGAAGTGTTCTGATCCGCATCGTTGGAAATCCCTCCTGACGAAGCCCCGACCTCCCCGTGCTGCCGGAACCTGAAGACTGTTGTTGTTTCCAAATGATAGACGACGCGTGAGAGGCCTCGACGCAGTTCCGGGGAGATGCCGGGGCGGTGGACCCGTCGGAACGGCCGCGTCGTGGCGGGTGGCGGCGCGGCACGAGCGGGGGGTTACGTCCCCGCGCCAGTCGCCGAGTTCAGCGATCCGGGAGGACTCGCACCGGGCGCCGCGAAGGCACGCTCAGCACTCGCCCACGCCCGTGACCTGTTCGTAGTGAGTGCACGGCCCGATATGGAAGATTCCCTTCATGCCGGGCTTGTTGCGGTCGGCCTTGAGACCCGGGCCGTACGGGATCGTGCCCCGGATATCGAGGAACAGGATCAGGATCTTCGTCTTGCCGGGCTTGACGGTCGCGTTGAAGCCGGTCTGCACGCCTGAGCCGTAGTTCTCGTTGCCGAGCGCGAAGTTGTGGGGCTTGTTGCTGATGTTGTGGATGACGAACTTGGCGTCGGCGCCGCGCGGCCCAGAGTCCAGCGAGAGTGTGTACTTGGTGTTGGTCATCGTGACATTCACGGTCACGAACAGGTCGGGGGCGGTCGTCAGTGGCCGCGTGGGTACCGATACCCCGGCCTGCGCTTGCCCCGCCCCCGCCAGCACGGCCACCAGAACAGCGCACTCCGCCGCCAGAGTGGCTGCAACACCAAGGATCCTCGGCCTCATGCGATTACTATAGCTTCAGGGAATGCGCCGGGTAGCAGGTTGCCTCATCGTCGTGGCGGTCGCGGGCGCGCTCTCCGGTAGCGCCGCGGGAGCTGGCTCGGGGAGCGACGCGGGAGCTGTCTCGGCCACCTGGGCGCTGCCTGCGGGGAACCTTGCCGGAACGCGCGCCGCCACTGGCTCGGTGCTGTCTGCGAGAAACGTCGGCCGACTGCGGGTCAGCTGGCGGTTCGCGCCGACCGACGCGCTCGAGCGCTATGGCCGGTTCGCCTCGACACCGCTGATCGACGGTGACACCGTCTATGTCGAGGATCTGCGCAGCAACGTCTTCGCACTCGACCGCGAGACCGGCACGGTGCGCTGGGAAAGGCGCTTCGACGCGATCAACGACGGACCGAACGGACTCGCGCTCGGCGCCGGCCGCGTCTACGGCGCGACCGACTCGGATGCATTCGCGCTGTCGCCATCGACCGGAAAGCGGCTCTGGGACCGCCATCTCACGAGCGCCTCACAGCAGTTCGTCGATGTCGCTCCGGTCTACTGGAAGGGACTCGTGTTCCTCAGCACGGTCGGGTTCGCGCCACTCGGGCGCGGCGTGATCTATGCGCTCGACGCTCGCACGGGCGCCGTGCGGTGGCGGTTCGACACGATCGAGCATCCATGGCTCCACCCGTGGGAGGCCGGCGGGGGCGGAACCTGGTATCCGGTTTCGATCGATTCGCAGGGGCGCCTGTACGCGGGCATCTCGAATCCGACGCCGTGGGGTGGAAGCCCCAAGCTCCCCAACGGCGCAGCGTTCCCCGGACCGGTCCGCTACACGGATTCGCTGGTCGTGCTCGACGCACGCACGGGCCGGCTTCTGTGGTACGACCAGGTCACACCGCACGACGTCCGCGACTACGACTTCGACGCGACGCCGATCCTCGCCACGATCGGCGGCGCGCCCCTGGTGTTCGGGGCGGGCAAGGCCGGGCTCGTGATCGCCTGGAACCGCCGCACACGGCGCCGCGTCTGGAGCACGCCCGTCGGCTTGCACCGAAACGACCTCGGGCCGCTGCCGCGACGCCGCGTGACCGTCTGCCCGGGCATCTTTGGGGGAGTGGAGACGCCGATGGCCTACGCCGACGGCCGCCTCTTCGTCCCGGACGTCGATCTCTGCGGCTGGGGCAGCGCAGTCGCCAGTCAGAGTGTGCTCAGCCTCGATCCCGCGCGCGGTCGCGGCCGGCTCGTCGCGCTCGACGCGGTGAGCGGTCGCACGCTCTGGGACACTCGCCTGCCCTCGCCCGACTTCGGCTGCGCCGCGGTGGCCAACGATGTCGTGTTCACGTCGACCTACGCGGGCACCCTCTACGCGCTCGCCGCCGCCACCGGCCGGATCCTCTGGAGCGCGAAGCTGCCGGCCGGGGTCAATGGCTGCCCGGCC
>JBEKSK010000035.1:0-13955 GCA_049517155.1 Solirubrobacteraceae bacterium | reverse complement strand
CCGCGTCGCAGCGCCCAGGCGCCGAGCGCGAGGCCACCGGCCCCGCCGGTCGGCAACAGCGCGTCGGCGCCGAGTTCCGACATGCCGATCTGCCAGCTCACGCGCCAGCGCATCCGCCGGCAGAAGATCATCCGAAACGCGGCGACGTAGCCGAGCCCGGAGAGCAGCTTCAGGCCGACACCGAGAGCCAGCCAGTCGAGCTTGGCATGCGACAGACGGCCCCGCAGCCCCCCGAGCCCGGGCAGCAGCGTGACCACGGCGACGACCACGACAACCACGCCTACCGCGATCGCCAGGCGCGAGCGCAGTCTGCGCCGGCTCAGCTCCGGCGGTATCGCCAGATCGCTCGCGGCGAGCTGGGGCAGAGCTGGGGTATGGCCTTCCACGACGCGCATCGTCGCAGCCACAACACGATTCGCGCTCGCTTCGCCGCGCAGCCTGCCCCGGGCCGCGCTCGGGCCCGGGCGCGATAGTGTTAGCCCGTGGATCCCGACCACGCCCGCCAACTACTGGAGCGCGAGCGCGAGCGGATCGAAGCCGCGATCGCCGACCTGCTTCCGCAAGCCGCCGACGAGCAGGAGGAGCCCGGCGACGAGGGCGACGAAGACCTCTACCAGAAGGAGCTCGACGAGGGGCGTGCGACGGACCTGCGCGAGCAGCTCGCCGCACTCCAGCGCGCAGAAGCGCGCCTGGCCGAGGGAACCTACGGGCTCTCGATCGAGAGCGGGGAGCCGATCCCTGACGCACGCCTCGAAGCTCTGCCGACCGCCGAGCGCAACATCGGGGAGTAGGACCCGCCGCCGTTGGCGTCGAGGCGCTCCTCGTCGTCGTGCGGGCGGCCGGGGAACCGCGTGATGACGAGCTGGAGGCGCCCCCTGGGGCTGGCGGTCACAGCTCGCGAGTGCTGATCGCGGCGATCAGGCTGGATCCTGGGAGCTGTAGGGGTCGTCTTCGCCGCGCACGTCGCGATAGCGGCTGTCGAACAACGCGAGCACCTCGGTCACGTCCGAGGGCCCCCGCAGGCCGTGGCTGACCACGTCTGAGAAAGGCAGCTCGCTGGCCTGCTCGGCAGCGCCGCTCTCGATCAGCTCGTCGTGTTCCGGCAGCGAGACACGCAACTCCGCCACGCCCCGATCGCGATCGAGCACGCCGAGCTCGACTTGCTCGTAGAGCACAACCGCAGCGCCGTCACTGCGCCGCTCGATCCGCACACCCGGCCAGGTGTCGAGCTCGTTGGCGACCTCATCGACAAGCGCGGCAGCACGGGACATCTTGCGATGGTAGCGCTCGCCGGCCGCGCGCCTGATTGGCGCCTCGGCGTCACACTCCGCCCCGCGAACCAGCGCCCGGCCGCCCTGCTGCCACCGGCGCGGTCAAGGCAGGCTCGGCAGGCGCCGATGGGGAGTGTTATGACGCCTCGGCGAATCGGCCTGGCCGGCCCCTATGCGGCGGCCCTCATCGCGACCTGGGTGACACTGCTTCTCGACTCACGGATCAGGGTCGCGGAGGTGCTCATCGCCTTCGTTCTGCAGGCCATCGTCGGAGTGGCGCTCGTCGGCCTGCGACGCCGCGAGCCCTCGCACTTGGTCGCCGCCGCTGCGATCGTCTCGTTTCTCGTCTCCGTCTCGCTGCTGCGCGACGGCGTCGGCCAGACCGCCGGCTACGGCGCGCTCGTGCTGCTGCCGGTGATCTGGGCAGCGTTGCGAAGTCACCGCGCGGAGATGTGGCTGGGGATCGCGGGCGCGACGCTCGTGATGTTTGCGCCGATCGTCCTGACCGGCGGCGTCCGTTACCCAGCGAGCGGATGGCGCTCCGGAGCGGTGCTGCTGGTGATTGCGGCCGGGATCGGCATCACCGTGCTGGAGCTGATCGAGCGGCTGCGCGCCAGCGAGGAGCGTCACCGACTGCTGGCCGAGCATTCGAGCGATCTCGTGGCGCGGTTCGCCCTTGATGGGACGATCACCTACGCCTCGCACGCGTCCATGGCGCTGCTCGGCTATCAGCCGGACGAGCTTGTCGGGCGCAGCGTCTCCAAGCTCCTGCATCCCGACGATCTCCTCGCCCAGGCGCAGCGCAGGGAATCCGTCGACGCGGCCGGCGACGACAACTCCTTCACGGTCGAATTTCGTCTGCGCCATCGTGACGGGAAGCTGCGGTGGTTCGAGGCGACGATGCAGGCGATCCGCGACACGAGCGGGGCGGTGCGCGAGCGCCAGGGCACGATTCGCCCGATCGACGAGCGCAGGCGCCTTCAGTCGCTCGTCGACCGCGAGCGCGAGGCGGTGGCGGATCTGCTCGCAGATCAGACGGCGCTGCGAACGATCGCCACACTCGTCGCGGGCGGCGCGGAACCGCGCGCCGTGTTCGAAACCGTTGCCGAGCAGGTCGTGCAGCTCTTCGGCGCCGTACTCGGCAGCGTGGTTCGGTTCGACGTCTCGGCCGGCGTGGGACAGATCATGGGCAGCTGGAGCGCGGACGACACGCAGCTGACCGGGCGGATGGTCGACCTGTCCGCGACGACGGCCGCGGCAATGGTGTCTCGAACCGGCAACCCGGCGCTGATCAGCAGATACGGCAGCGGACGCTCCGACCCACTCGCCGACGCCTCGAAGTTGAGCGGCGGTATCGCTGCGCCGATAACCGTTCACGGCAAACTCTGGGGTTGCGTCAGCGTCGCCTTCCCCGTTCACACCGCTACACCGGACGGCGCTCCCGAGCGCCTCGTGGCCTACGCGGAACTCGTCGCGATGGCGATCGCGACCGCCGAGGCACTGGAAACGCTGTCTCGCCAGGCGACCACCGATCCTGTCACGGGGCTGCCGAACTACCGCATGTTTCACGAGCATCTGCAATCCGAGATCGCGCGCTCCGCACGCCACGAACGGCCACTCAGCGTCGCGGTTATGGACATCGACCACTTCAAGCGAGTCAACGACACCCATGGCCATCAGGCGGGCGACGACGTGCTGGCCGAGGTCGGGCGACGACTCGCGGCCGCAGCACGCACCGGCGAGCTGATCGCGCGCATCGGCGGCGAGGAGTTCGCCTGGCTGCTGCCCGAGGCCGACGCCGGCGCGGCTTACGCGGCGGCCGAGCGCATGCGGCGCGCGATCGCTAGCACGAGCTTCGAGGTTGCCGGCACCCTGACCGTCTCGATTGGCGTGTGCTCGAACGAGCATGGGCGATCAGTCCAGCAACTGCTCGGTTGCGCCGACCAGGCGCTCTACGAATCCAAACGCCGCGGGCGCAACGTGACCTCGGTTCACTCAGCCGAGTTGCGGCCAACGCTCGCCGCGACCGCACGCGTTCCAACCGACACGGTGGCGGTGTGAGCGCAGACCCGGGCCACGATCGCGCGCGCCTCAGCCCCCGAGCGCCATCTTGCGCAGGTCGAGCGCCTCGTCGAGCACCGCTTCGCTGACGCCCTGCTCGCGCGCCACCTCGCGCAGCGAGCGGCCCGATCGGGTCGCCTCCTGGACGATCAGGGTGGCCTTGTCGTAGCCGATGTAGGGGTTCAGCGCGGTCGCGACGGCGAGCGTCGACTCGGCGCTGCGGGCGCAGCCGGCGCGGTTGGCCTCGATGCCGCTGACGCACTTCTCGTTCAGGACCGTGGCGGCGGCGGTGAGCAGCGTGATCGACGAGAGCAGGTTGCGCGCGATCAGTGGGATGCGGACGTTGAGCTCGAAGTTGCCCTGCATGCCGCCGATCGTGATCGCGGTGTCGTTGCCGATCACCTGTGCGGCGACCTGCATCACGACCTCGGGAATCACGGGGTTGACCTTGCCCGGCATGATCGAGGAGCCCTTCTGCAGCTCCGGCAGGAACAGCTCGCCGAGGCCGGCGCGCGGGCCCGAGCCCATCAGCGCTAGGTCCTGCGCGATCTTCGTCAGCGACACGGCGAGCACCTTCAGCGCGCCGGACAGCTCGACCAGCGCGTCGCGGTTGGCCTGCGCCTCGAACGGATCCTCGGGCGGGTGGATCTTGAGCTTTGTCTCCGCACTCAGGCGGCGGCGAACCAGCGCCGCGAACTTCGGGTGCGTGTTCAGGCCGGTGCCGGTGGCCGTGCCCCCGAGCGGGATCTGCGCGACGCGAGGCAGGGCGTCGGTGATGCGCGCGCGGCCGAGGCGGATCTGAGCGGCGTAGCCGCCGAATTCCTGCCCGAGGGTGACCGGAACGGCGTCCATCAGGTGCGTGCGGCCGGCCTTCACGATCCCGTTGAAGCGCCGGCTCTTGAGCGTCAGCGCGCGCTCGAGCGCGGTGAGCGCCGGCAGCAGGCGACGCGTCGTCTGCTCGAGCGCCGCGAGGTGCACGGCCGAGGGGAAGACGTCGTTGGAGGACTGGCCGAGGTTGACGTGGTCGTTGGGATGGACCCCTTCGCCGGCCAGCTTCGCGATCACCTCGTTGGCGTTCATGTTCGACGAGGTACCCGATCCCGTCTGAAAGACGTCGATCGGAAATTGATTGTCGTGCTCGCCGGCGGCGACGCTCGCAGCCGCCTTGGCGATCCGCCGCGACAGCGCCGGCTTCAGCAGTCCGAGCTCCCCGTTGACGATCGCCGCGGCGCCCTTGATGGCACCGAGCCAGTGGATGACCGCCGCCGGGACCGGCTCCCCGGAGATCGGGAAGTTCTCGACCGCCTTGCGTGTCTCGCCACCGTAAAGAGTCTCTGGGCTCATCTGCTCGTCCTTTGTCGCCGGCCGGTTCTGACCCCACCCTACCCGCAGAAGGCGGCAAGCTCGCGGCCCACGCCGACGGGATCGTCGTAGGCGATCAGGTAGCCGGTGCCCGCCAGCACGCGCAGGACCGCCCCGGCGATCAGTTCGCGTGCCTCCTCCGCCACCGCCAGCGGGTGCATGCGGTCCCCGTCGGCCCAGAGCAGCAGCACCGGCATCGTCAGCTGCGGGTAGAGGTCGAGCAGGTCGTGCTGGGCCCCGGATGGCCAGCGCGCCGCGAACCGCGCCCAGGAGCGGGCCCGCTGGGCGTTGCCGCCGACATCGGCGAAAGCGTGGCGCACGAGGTCGCGCGCGCCGGGGGCGCCGCGCGAGGACAGCCGCAGCCCGAGGTCCGGGCGGAAGACGAGCCGCGCGCCGTGCGAGAGCACGTGGTCAAGGCCCGGAACGCCGCCGGCCCGGGCCGCGATGCGAAACCCGCGGCGCAGCTGGCGATGCTCGGCGCGGCGGTGCAACCGGTTGGGCAAGAGGATCAGCCGCGCCGGCGCGATCTCGCCCCGTGCAACCGCGTGCAGCAGGATCTCGGCGCCCAGCCCGTGTCCGCCCACCAACGGGCGTGGGCCGAGCACCTCGTGACAGAAGCCGCCGATCACCTCGGCGAACCAGTCCGGCGTGTAGGGGTGACGCGGGCGATCCTCGGAATCCCCGTGCAGCGGCAGGTCCGGCAGGACCACGCGGAAGCGGTCCGCAAGGCCCTCGACGACCGGCTCGAACTCCTTGTGCGAGAGCGTTGCCGAGTGCAGCAGCGCCAGCGGCGGACCGCTACCCGACTCGCGGTAAGCGATGCGTGCGCCGTCGCGGTGATGGTAGAGCCGTAGCTTCACCAGCGGCCATCGTACGCGCACGCGAGCGCCGCGCGCCGGCTGCGACGATTCGCGCCCGGCCGCCGAGCGGCCCGCCCGCGCCGCGGGCATCGGCCGTTCAGTCGCACCTGGGCGCCGTCCGCGCCGTCCGCTCGCGGCGGACAGCGACGCTCCCGCGGCGCTCAGTCACCGCAGAACGGGCAGCCGCCTTTGCCCTTCTCGATCGAGCGGGCCACCTGCAGGCCGTGTTCGAGCTCGAAGCTCGGGTAGCGCTCGATTGCCTGATCATGCTCGCGGCGTGCACGGCTGTGCTCGGCGTGCCCCTGGTACGCGCGGACCACGCCGCGGCGTATGGCGCCGGGCCGTAGACGGGTGTGGATCTGTGTGTTGGGCATCCTGGTCTCCTTGGGGTGGCGTTGATTTCCGCCTCCTCTCCCCGCGTGTGACCAACCCTGCCCTCCCGGCTCACTGCTACTCAAATGATACGCAGCGGCGCCGGCGGGCCCGTGAACATCCTGTTCACCGCGGCCCCCGGCCCACTCGTCGCAGGGCGAGGAATCCACCATTCGACTGCGTCCATTCTCTCAACCCGGGTGCTCGCCGCATTGGCCCGGCGGACACATTTCGCCGCCGGCTTGCGGCCGCCGCGGCGGGGGCGGCGGCCCCCCACACCTAGAATGCCCCGGGTGTATCGACCCGTCGACCCCAAGCGGTCCTTCCCGGCGCTCGAGCTCGAGGTGCTCGAGCGCTGGCGCGAGCGCGACGTCTTCGCCGAGTCGCTGCGCCGCCGCGACGGGGCGCCGGGCTGGGTCTTCTACGAGGGCCCGCCGACCGCGAACGGCCCGCCCGGCTCCCATCACGTGTTGGCGCGCGTGTTCAAGGACATCTATCCGCGCTACAAGACGATGTGCGGCTACAGGGTCGAGCGCAAGGGCGGCTGGGACTGCCACGGCCTGGCGGTCGAGATCGCCGTGGAGCAGCAGCTCGGCCTGACCAACAAGATGCAGATCGAGGAGTACGGGATCGAGAAGTTCAACGCCCGCTGCCGCGACTCGGTGTTCGAGTTCCTCGAGGAATGGAATGCGCTGACCGAGCGGATCGGCTTCTGGCTCGACCTCGACGACGCCTACCGCACGCTCGACCCGAGCTACATCGAGTCGGTCTGGTGGGCGCTGTCGCAGATCTACGAGAAGGGCCTGCTCTACGAAAGCCATCGCGTCGTTCCCTACTGCCCGCGCTGCGGCACGGCGCTCTCCTCGCACGAGGTCTCGCAGGGCTACCAGGACGTCGTCGACACGAGCGCCTACGTCAAGCTGTGGCTGATCGGCCACGACGAGGCGCTGGTGGTCTGGACGACGACGCCGTGGACGCTGCCGGGCAACCTGGCGGCGGCCGTCGGCGCCGATATCACCTACGCGCGGGTCCGCCTCGGCGATGAGACGCTGATCGTCGCCGCCGCGCTGGTCGGGCGCGTGTTCGGCGAGGACGCCCTGGTGCTCGGCACGATCGAGGGCTGGGAGCTGGTCGGCCGTCACTACCAGGGCCCCCTCTTCGCGCTGGGCGACGTCGAGCCCCACGGCTTCCCGGTGATCAGTGGCGACTTCGTCACGACCGAGGACGGCACCGGGATCGTGCACGTCGCGCCCGCCTTCGGCGAGGACGACTTCCGTGCCGGCGTCGAGCACGAGCTGTTTGACCCGGCCAACCCGCACGCGCTCTACAACCCGGTGCGCCCGGACGGGACCTACGACTCGCGCGTGCTCGGCTACGAGGGCCGCTCGGTCGTCGATCCCCAGCTCGCCGCCGATCTCATCGGCGACTTGCGCGAGCGCGGGCTGCTGCTGCGCGAGGAGGACCACGAGCACTCCTACCCGCACTGCTGGCGCTGCGGCACCCGGCTGCTCTACTACGCGAAGCTGTCCTGGTACATCGCGACCTCGCGACTGCGCGACCGGCTGCTCGCGGCCAACGAGACCGTCAACTGGTACCCGCCGCACATCAAACACGGGCGCTTCGGCGACTGGCTCGCCGGCAACATCGACTGGGCCCTCTCGCGCGAGCGCTACTGGGGCACACCGCTGCCGGTCTGGCGCTGCGCGAAGGCGCCCGAGCACCGCGTCTGCATCGGCTCCTTCGCCGAGCTCGAAAGGCGCTCCGGGCGCGCCGTCGGCGATCCCCACCGCCCGTTCGTGGACGAGCTGACATTCCCCTGCGATGAATGCGACGGCCAGATGCACCGCGTGGCGGAGGTGATCGACGTCTGGTTCGACTCCGGCTCGATGCCGTTCGCGCAGCACCACGCCCCGTTTGAGAACCTCGAGCGCTACGAGCGCACGTTCCCCGCGGACTTCGTCTGCGAGGCGCTCGATCAGACGCGCGGCTGGTTCTACTCGCTGATCGCCATCTCGACGCTGCTGAACGACCGCGCGCCCTACCGCAACGCGGTCTGCCTCGGGCTGCTGGTCGACGGCGAGGGCCAGAAGATGTCGAAGTCCAAGGGCAACGTCGTCGTGCCATGGGAGGTCATCGACCGCTTCGGCGCCGACGCCTTCCGCTGGTACTTCTTCACCTCGAAGCAGCCGTGGGACGGTTACCGCTTCTCGGTCGAGGCGGTCGGCGAGTCGGTGCGCCAGTTCCTGCTGCAGCTGTGGAACGTCTACGCCTTCTTCGTGCTCTACGCGAACGCCTCAGAGCCGGCGGGCG
Organism: Solirubrobacteraceae bacterium; assembly: GCA_049517155.1. Taxonomy (GTDB): domain Bacteria; phylum Actinomycetota; class Thermoleophilia; order Solirubrobacterales; family Solirubrobacteraceae; genus Palsa-513. The sequence goes on along the minus strand of JBEKSK010000035.1, from coordinate 5,719 downwards.
ACAATTTCCAGGCCGGGCCCGGTGGCCCGGATAGTGACCTTGATCGCTGGCTGCGCTCGCGGCTGGCGGCGACGACCGCCACGGTCCGCGAGCGACTCGACGCCTACGACGCGACGATCGCCGGCCGCGCGATCGCGGAGTTCGTCGAGGATCTCTCCAACTGGTATGTGCGCCGCTCGCGCCGGCGCTTCTGGGACGGCGAGCAGGCGGCGCTCGACACACTGCGCACGGCGCTGGTGACAACCGCGCAGCTGCTCGCGCCGTTCACCCCGTTCGTCGCCGACGAGCTCTACACCAACCTCGACGGCGAGCTTGCGAGCGTCCACCTGTGCGACTTCCCGCTGCCCGGCGAGCGCGACCTCGAGCTCGAGTTCGCGATGAGCACGGCCCGCGAGACGGTGCGGCTCGGCCTCGCGGCCCGCAGCCAGGGCAACGTCAAGGTCCGCCAGCCGCTGCGCGAGGCGATCATCGTCGCCGACGGCCGCGAGCGCGAAGCGATCGAGCGCCTCGCGGAGATCGTCCGCGAGGAGCTGAACGTGACGGCCCTGCGCTTCGTCGCCGCGGCCGACGAGCTCGGCACCTACACCGTCAAGCCGAACTTCCGCGCGCTCGGGCCCCGCTTCGGCAAGCAGATGCCCCAGCTCGCCGCCGCGGTCGCGGCGCTGGACGCGGGCGTGGTGGCGCGGGCGCTGCGCTCCGGCGGGACGGTCGTCGTGTCGATCGCCGGGACCGACCACGAGCTCGGCGCCGGGGATCTGCTGCTCGCGCTCGCGCCGCTCGAGGGCTACGGGCTCGAGCGCGAGGGCTCCCACGCGGTCGCGCTCGAGCTCTCACTCGACGCGGAGCTGGTGCGCGCCGGCCGCGCCCGCGAGATCGTCCACGCGGTCCAGCAATGCCGCAAGGACTCAGGCCTCGACATCACCGACCGCATCACGCTCGTCCTCGGCGGCGACGAGGAGCTGCTCTCCACGGCGCGCGAGCACGAGCGCTACATCGTCACCGAGACCCTCGCCACGAGCTTCTCCGTCGCACAGCGCGACGACTGGCTGGCCGAGGTGACGATCGATTCGCTGGTGCTGAAGATCTGGCTCGCGCGCAGCTGACCGGCCGCCCCACACCTCGCGGCGGTCCTACGCCTTCGCGCCGGTCCTACGCCTCGGTGAAGAGCTGCGCCTCGAGCTTCTTCTTGGGGTAGGCGCCGATGACCTTCTTCACCGGCTGCCCGCCGCGGAACAGGATCATCGTCGGGATCGAGAGGACGTCGAAGGCGGCGGCGGTCTGCTGGTTGTCGTCGATGTTCAGCTTGACGATCCGCAGGTCCTCGTGCTCGGCGGCGATCTCCTCGAGAATCGGCGCAACGACCCGGCACGGCCCGCACCAGGGCGCCCAGAAGTCGACCAGCACGGGGCCCTCGGATTCGATCACCTCAGCCTGGAAGTTGTTGTCCGTAACGTCCGTCAGCGTGCCCGTCATGATGCGCTCCTAAGTTCGTGGTATCGCGTTCCTGTCCAATACTATACAGAATGAAGTGGCTGGCAAACGCGGCCGAGACGTTCGCCCCGACGCCGCTTCACGGGCGAGAGCCACAACGAACCGCCCGCTCGCCGCAGCGCAGCGATCAGATCAGGGCTGCCAGCACGTGCGGCGAGATGTAGACCTCGATCAGCGCCGAGACGACCAGCATCGGCACGGCGATCGCCACCGTCACGAGCGTCGCGGCGAGCAGCTGGTGCCACTCGCCGCGGCGGCTGGCGATGATCCAGGCCGCCAGCGGCAAGAACAACGCCGTCAGCTCGATCAGGGCGTGGGGCAGCAGGACGACGAGCAGGATGCCCGGCGAGGTGTGCAGCGCGGCGGCGACCGACGCGGTCTCGCCGCCCAGCACGACCGCCTGCGCCGACAGCGAGAACGTCGTCGCGGCGATCACGAAGATGATCGCGAAGCGCCCGCCGTGCTCGTGCAGCGCCCGCTTGAGGCCGGTGTGCGACTGCGCCTGCAGCGGCAGCGAGGAGCCGGCGATGAACCCGGCGACGCAGGCCATCGCGTGCAGCGCGAGGACCAGCAGGTTCTTCGTCAGGATCTGCCCGACCGAGCTCCAGTTGCCGACCTTGAAGGGCGGCGCGATCGTCTGCACGACGAAGCCGCCGGAGCCCGAGACGCCTGCGATCAGCCAGGTCGCCGCGAGCAGCAGGACCGCCGCCGCGAAGCCACCGGCAAACCAGCGCCGCAAAGCAGGCCACGGGTCGTCCTGCCAGCTGCCGAGCGTGACCCGGGTTCGGCGGACGCCGTAGACGAAGGCCGAACGCCCAGCGCTCGGCCCGTGCGCGATCGGCTCACCCATACAGCACGCATCGGCGCCGCGGGCCGCGCACGTGAATGGCGCTCTGAGGCGGAGCGCCCGCTCAGTGGCGCGCGCGCCCCCAGCGCAGCTGCGGCAGCACGAGGAAGGCCTCGATCGCGATCCGCGGGGACATCTTGCTGTGCCCGCGGCGGCGATCGCGGAACACGATCGGCACCTCGCGCACGACGAAGCCCGCCTGCAACGCGCGCTGGGTCAGCTCGATCTGGAAGCAGTAGCCGTGCGAGCGCACCGTTTCGAGGTCGATCGCCTCGAGCACCTCGCGGCGGAAACACTTGAAGCCACCGGTCAGGTCGCGCACGGCCAGGCCGAGCACGGCGCGGGCGTAGATGCAGCCGGCGCGGCTGACGATCTGGCGCAGCAGACCCCAATCCTCGACCCCGCCGCCGGGGACATAGCGCGAGCCCAGCGCGACGTCGGCGCCGCCCGTCACGGCCGCGAGCAAGCGGGCGAGATCTGCGGGATCGTGCGAGAAGTCGGCGTCCATCTCGAAGATGTGGCTGGCGCCGCCGTCGAGCGCCCGGCGAAAGCCGGCGAGATAGGCGGGGCCGAGGCCCTCCCGCGCCTGGCGGTGGAGCACCTCGACGGCGGGGTTCGCCGCCGCCAGGCGGTCCGCCAGCTCGCCGGTCCCGTCGGGCGAGGAGTCATCGACGATCAGCAGCCGGTGCTCGCCCGGGGCGCAGCTCTGCAGCGCGCCGAGGACGGCCACGGCCACCGGCTCAATGTTCTCGGCCTCGTTGAAGGTCGGCATCACGACCCATGCGGCGGACGACATGGCGGCCTACCCTAATGCAATGGCGAACCCCTCCAACGGCGTGATCGCGGACGCCCTGGACGAGCTCGGAGACCTCTACGAGCTCGACGGGGCGGTGATCCACCGCGTGCTCGCCTACCGCAACGCCGCGAAGGTCGTCCGCGACGCCCCGACCTCGGTCGCCGCGCTGGCGCTCGAGGGCCGCGTGACCGAGCTGGCCGGCATCGGCGCGACGCTCGAAGAGAAGATCCGCGCCCTGATCGAGACCGGCGAGATTCCCGCGGCGGTCAGGCTGCGCGAGCGCTTCCCGCCCGGCCTGCTGGCGATAACCGCCCTGCCGGGCCTTGGTCCCAAGCGGGCGCGCCGGCTCTTTGACGAACTGGCGATCGACTCGCCCCAGGCGCTGCGGGAGGCCGCGCAGGCACACCGCCTGCGCACGCTGCGCGGCTTCGGCGCGAAATTCGAGGAGTCCGTGCTCGCGGCGCTCGACGCCGGCGCTGCCGAGCGCGCGTCGCACCGGGTGGTGCTCGACCGGGCGCTGGCGGTGGGCGATGCGCTCTGCGAGGCGCTGGCGTCGCTCGATCCATCGGCCCGGGTGGTGCTGGCAGGCTCCGCCCGCCGGCGCGCCGAGAGCGTCAAGGATCTCGACATCGTGCTCGACAACCCGGCGCTGCTCGATCAGCTCGCGGGGCTCGAGCTGATCGAGAGCGCATCCCGCACGAGCGAGAGCGCCGCCCGCGCACGCACCCACAACGGCATGCTCGTCGAGCTGCGCGCGGTCGAGCCCGAGCGCTTCGGCAACCTGCTCCAGCATTTGACCGGCTCGGCCGCCCACAACGCGGCGCTGCGCGAGCGCGCCGTTCGCGCCGGCCTGCACATCTCCGAATACGGCCTGCTCGACGACGCGACCGGGGCGAGCACGTTCTGCTCGCAGGAAGCGGAGCTCTACGAGCTGCTCGGCCTCCCCTACATCGAGCCGGAGCTGCGCGAAAATCGCGGCGAGCTGGAGGCCGCACTCGCCGGGACGCTGCCGGCGCTCGTGGCGCTCGGCGACATCCGCGGCGACCTGCACTGCCACACGACGGCCTCCGACGGCCGCGCGAGCATCGAGGAGATGGCTCGCGCGGCACGCGAGCGCGGCTACGAATACCTGGCGATCACCGACCATTCGGCGACGCACGGCTTCGGCGACGACGTCTCGCCAGAGCAGCTGCTGCGCGCGATCGAGCTGGTCCGCGCCGCAGAGCAGCAGGTCGGCGGGATCCGGCTGCTGGCCGGCAGCGAGGTCAACATCCTGCCCGACGGCTCACTCGACTACGACGACGAGCTGCTCGCGCAGCTCGACTGGGTGATCGCCAGCGTCCACACGTCCTTCGGCCTGGATGCCGCCGCGATGACCGAGCGCGTGATCACCGCCGCCCGCCATCCCCACGTCGACGCGCTCGGGCATCTGAGCGGCCGGCTGATCGAGCGCCGCGAGCCATACGCGATCGACACCGATGCCGTGTTCGCCGCCTGCGCGCAGGCAGGCACGCTGATCGAGATCAACGCGAGCCCGGACCGGCGCGACCTCAGCGAGGTGCACGCGCGCGCCGCCGCGGCCGCCGGGGTCGCGATCGTGATCAACTCCGACGCCCACTCGCCCGGCGGCTTCGACGTCCTTCGCTACGGCGTCTGGACCGCGCGGCGCGCTTGGCTGCGCGCCGCCGATGTCGCCAACACGCTGCCCTGGCCGGAGCTTGAGGCGAAGCTCAAGCGAAGCCGCTGAGCGCCGGCAGCACAGACTCGGCGACGATCCGATCGACGCTGGCGGCGGCGAAGGGCTCGAGCGCCGGCGCCGCGGCCGCCGCGTAGCCGGGCCGCGGGTCGTCGAGCGCGACGCGAATCGCACCGGCGAGGTCCGGGCCGACGAGCCGGCTGTCCAGCTCGCGCGCGATGTCGAGCGCGGGGTAGGAGAGCGGCGTCTCGGTGCTGACCAGCATCGCGCCGTCGGCGAGCGCCTCGAGCTGGGCGATCCCGTACTCCTCGCGCCGCGAGGCCGCGATGTAGAGGCGCGCGCGCCGCAGCAGCGCCCGGTAGGCGCCGCGCTCCAGCACGCCGAGCGCGCGCACGCCCTCGACGCCGCCCGGCGCGGCTCCGATCCCCGCGATCAGCAGCTCCTCGCCGTCGCGCCGCGCGGCCGACCACGCCGCGAGCACGACGTCGAGCCCCTTCTTGGCCGGGTTGGTGGCATAGGTGATCGCCGCAATGTCGCGCTGCTCGCCCGCGAGCGCCACGCCCGAGGGCTCCACCACGATCGGCACGACGATGACACGGCCGATACCGGCCGGCGCTCCGGCCAGCGCGCCGTCGCTGACCGGCAAAAGCAGCGGCGCCCGCGCCAGCACCCGGCGCTCGCGCGGGCGCTGCCAGATGCCGTGGCGCCCCGGGCGGTTCGCGACGCTCAGCGCGTCCAGGCGGATCGCTCCCGGCGCCGGCGCCAGCAGCGCGGCGGTGATCGTCGAGTAGATGATCGCGGCAGGCTGCTCGCGCGCGATCCCGGCGAACGCCGCGACCCGGGCGGCGCGGGCCCACGCGAGATCGGTCAGCGCGAGCGTGCGGACCTG
>JBEKSK010000034.1:0-14035 GCA_049517155.1 Solirubrobacteraceae bacterium | reverse complement strand
GCCTCAGTATCGTCACGGCGGTGCCGATCCGCGTCGCGCCACGATGACCTCCTTCGCCCTGCGGGGCGCCCGCGTTCTACTGACCGGGGCCAGCGGCGGGATCGGTGGCGCGATCGCGCGCCGGCTCGCGGGCGAGGGCGCGCATGTGGTGCTCACGGGCCGGCGGGCCGACATCCTCGAGGCGCTGGCGCAGGAGGTCGGCGGCGAGGCGGTCGCGGCCGACCTCGCGAGCCGCGCGGAGGTCGAGCGCCTGCTCGAGGCGGCGGGCCAGATCGATGTGCTGATCGCCAACGCGGCGCTGCCGGGCACTGGCCGCCTGCTCAAGCTGGAAGGCCCCACGATCGATCGCGCGCTCGAGGTGAACCTGAGGGCGCCGATCGCGCTCGCGCACCGCCTCGCGCCGGGGATGGCGGCCCGCCGCCACGGACACCTCGTCTTCATCGGCTCGCTGTCGGGGAAGGCGGCGACGGCCGGCTCGTCCATCTACAACGCCTCGAAGTTCGGCTTGCGCGGCTTTGCGCTCGCGCTGCGCGGGGAGCTGGCAGCTTCCGGGGTCGGGGTCTCGCTGGTGGCACCCGGCTTCGTCAGCGAGTCCGGGATGTACGCGACGACCGAGGTCAAACTTCCCTTCTACGTTGCCACGCGCACGCCGGCGCAGGTTGCGGCCGCCGTCGTCGTGGCGATCCGCGAGAACCGCGCCGAGGTCGATGTCGCATCGCTGACGATGCGCCTGGGTGCGGGCTTCGCGAACCTGGCTCCCACGCTTGCCGCACGTGCGAGTAGAGCGCTCGGCGGCGAGCAGATCGCGCTCGAGTTCGAGCGCCGTCAAGCCGACAAGCGCTAGCCGCGCGGGCTCCCGCTCCAGTCGCGCGCTGCTCAGAACAGGCTGCCCTGCGGGTGCGGGTGCGCCGCTTCAGGGGCGCCATCACGCCGGGCACTCGCGCCTGGGCGCGCGAAGCGGGCACCGCCCTGGCGGCCGCGACCCGCAGGGCGAACGAGCGCGGCGAGCCGCTGGCGCTCGCCCGCCGGCAGGTAGGCTCCGTTGCCGTACAGCGCCGCGTAGTCGCCGACGAGTTCGGGCCTCGCCTGCTCGAGCCAGTCCATGAACACATCGCGCACGCCGGCGCGCAGGTGCAGGGCGACCGGCGTCACGTTGCGAGCGCCGGCGGCGCGCGCCCGCTCCACGATCTCGCGAACCAGTCGCGGGTCGTCATTGATCCCCGGCATCAGCGGCGCGACGAGGACGCTGGTCGGCACACCGGCGCGCGCGAGCTGACGGACGGCCTCCAGCCGCGCCGCCGGATGCGGTGTATGCGGCTCGGTCGCACGCCAGGCGCGCTCGTCGAGCGTCGGCACCGAAAGCGCCGCGCTGAACAGACCTTCGGCGGCGAGTTCCGCAAGCAGTGGCAGGTCCCGCAGCAGCAGCGGCGACTTGGTGAGCACCGAACACGGCGTGCGATGCTCGAGCAGGGCCTGCCAGATACCGGGCATCAGCCGGTAGCGCGCCTCGACCCACTGGTAGGGGTCGGTGTTGGTGCCGAGCGCCACGTGCTCACGGCCCCAGCTCGCCCGGGCAAGCTCGCCGCGAAGCACCTCGGGAGCGTTCACCTTGACGACGATCTCGCGTTCGAAGTCGCGCCCCGCGTCGAAGTCCAGGTATTGGTGGGTGGGGCGCGCGAAGCAGTACACGCACGCGTGCGTGCAGCCGCGGTAGGGGTTGACAGTCCAGCGGAACGGCATCGGCGAGCGCTCCGGCACGCGGTTCAGCACCGAGCGGGCGCGCACCTCGTAGAAGCGGATATCGAGCGCCTCCGGGGCGTCGAAGCGCCGCACGATCGCCTCGTCGCGGTAACCGGGCAGCCGGCGCTGCTCGTCGTCTGTGAGCGTCAGGTTCGTCCAGCGCACGAACGTATGTTCGCATGCGATTCGCGCTGATGCAAGCGTGATCGTGCGCTAGGAGCCCTCAAGGGGCTCAAGATCCTTGATCCGGTCCTTCATGGCTTGGACCATCTCGGCGGGGTGTCCCTGCCAGCTCGTCCATTCGCCGGTGACTCGCAACGGCTCCCGCGAACGGTATGACATCGTCGGATTGCCCGGATACCTCTTGTCCGTCAGGTTGGGGTCGTCCACAATCGGTCCGGTCGGCTCCACCGTATAGATTCGGCCGGGACCTTCGCCGAGAGCCAGCTCCGCTCCCCAAATGGCCGCGTCCAGAGTGGCGGTCAGGTAGACGTAGCCTGCCTGCTTCCGCTTGCCGAAGTTGGAGCGATAGCCGCGCTCGATCAGGTCTCCCGGCTTCAGGTCGGCCCGCGTGCCATGGTAGAACCGCTGCGCACTCGGAGCCTCGGTGGCTGCCATCGTCTCGCTCCTCCTGCCCCGCGGCGGTGCTGCCGCGCGATGGTGTCCTCCGCCCCTTCGTCCCATCTCAGGCCCGCCGAGATCCCCGCCGAGCCCGGCGGGTGATTCTCGCCGGCCCCTCTTTCGCCGCGGGTGCGGGGAGTGACACCGCCGCCGCCCACCGGCGCAAGGACGGTGTCAGCGGCCGTCGCGCGCCGCCGTCGCGGTCAGCGGATCGCGAACGCATATTTCGCCGGTGTGCGGTCGGGACCGCCGAGACCGATGGCGCGCACGTAGAACACGTAGGCGGCGGGCGTCAGATGCGTGAACGTGACCGGCGTGCGGCAGGCGGCATATGCCGGCGCCGGCGTCGTGGCCCGCCGTGCGAGCGGCTTGCGCACCAGCGCGCACTCGAAGTGAGTCGAACTCCCCGATGCCCGAAAGCGGAAGCTCGCGCCGGCGATACGTGGGTCGATCGTCTCGGCGGTCAGCAGCGTGTTCGGCGCCGGCGGGGTCACGACGGCCGTGACGTGCGAGGCCGCCGCAACACTCCGGGCGCGGGCATTGCTCGCGGTTTCCTCCACCCTGATCGTCGAGCCGATGTCAGCGCTCGTGAGCGTGTAGGTGCGGCCCTTGGCTCCGGCGATCGCGCGGCAGTGCGTGCCGGCGCGATCGCAGCGCTGCCACTGGTAGGCGTAGGCGGTCGGGGCGTTGGACCATTTCGCGTGCGCTTCGCTCAGCCGCACGCCGACGACCGCGCTGCCAGAGATCGACGGCGTGGCGCTGCTCGAGATCGATGGCGGTGCGCTGCTCACCGGCTGCGGTGAGACGACGGGCACGGCGGCACTGAGCGCCGCCGGGCCGGCTCCGCCGGCGTTTGCGGCACCGACAGCGCACGTCAGCGCGTGGCCGAGATCGAGTGAGCCAACCAGGTAGGCCCGGTTCGTGGCCCCCGCGATGGCCGAGCCGTCGCTGTTCCAAGCGTAGGTGAAGGCGGTCGGCGCGTTCGACCAGCTGCCATCCGAGCACAGCAGCCGGTCGCCGACGAAGGCGCGCGCGCCGCCGCCGGCTCCGCTGATCACCGGCGCGGCGATCTCGGCCGGCGGCGGCGGCACGCTCGTGACCGCGCTCGAACTCGTCAGCAGGCCGGCCGCCGGGCCGCTGTCGAGCTCGAACTGGTAGGTCCCGGCCGTCGCCGGCATCGTGTAGCTGCATGACCCTGCGGCCGGCGGCGCCGCAGTCCCGGGGACCTCGCTACAGCTGTCGGCGTAGAAGCCGCCCGCGGACGCGCCGGCCGCCGCGCCGGGCTGGTAGAGGCCGATCCAGTCGCTGGCGGTCGGATTCGATATGCCGCTCCAGGACACCGTGATCGGCGTGCCGGCCGTCACGGTCGCGGCGCTCGCCGACACGACCACGGGCGCCATCACGACATTCGGGCCGTAGACCGTGGCACCGCCCGTGTCGGTGACGACAAGCTGGTAGTTGTAGGCGCTCCCGGGATCCAGGCCCGCGACGGTGGCGTTGGCGGCAAGCGGCGCGAGTCCGGGAGCGACCGCAACCGGCGCGGTCTGCGAGCCGTAGGAGGACGTCTGCCCGTAGAGGAAGTGGTAGGAGGCCTCGTATATCCCGCCGGGCGTGAGTGTGCCGTTGAACGTCGCCTGCGTGGAACTGACGCCGGTGGGCGAAGTGGTGGCGGCGGCCAGCGTCGTGTCGTTGCCGAAGATCGTCGCGGCCGCCGGGCGCGCGTAGAGGTAGCCCGGATCCGCGCTCGCCTCATACAGCTCCGAGTCGGAGTATTTCGAGCACGACAGGGTGTACCCCGGAGCCGCCATCTCGTAATAGAAGACGTGGGCCGGCGGGTCCGGCGCGCTTGGCGACATCAGGGTGCCGACAAGGTACTGCGCGTCGGCGTTCTGCTGGGCGACTCCCCGCGCGGTCGATTTGCCCTTGATGCACTCCCACGCCGCGACCTCGGTGAACCAGACCTGCGCCGGCGCGGCAGGCAGGTTGTCCTCGAAGGTCGTCACCGACGCCGACTGCTCGCAGTTGACCGCGAAGTACGGATGGAACCCCCAGACCGCCGGCGTGGCGCCCGCGAGGGCGCTGACGTACTGGTCCTCGTAGCTCGCGAGCGCGTTGTAGGTCAGACCGGCCGCGCAGCCGGGGTTGAACGACTGCCCGCCCTGATCGGGATCGTTGTCGACGAAATCTCCGGCGATCGCCGTGCAGCCCGCGGTTGCGCAGACGCTGTTGGCCGCGATCCAGTAGGACGCCGCGGTCGCGGCCGCCACACTCGAGGAGTTCGGCTCGTTCCAGGCTTCGATGTAGGCAACCGTCGTCCCCGGGTGGAGCCCGTCGAGATAGGCGAGCAGCGCCGAGATGTCGCTCGTATACGCGGCAGGCGACGGCTGCCCGTGGTTGGCGCAGCCGCCCTCGGCGACGTCCCAGACCGCGATGACCGGGATCAGGTGCAGCGTCTGGGTGACGTAGTTGAACCACTGGGTGAGATTTGCCTCGCAGTCCCCGCCCTGCGCGATCGCGTCGGGGGCGGTGACGAAGCGCGCGTACTGCAGGTGCTGGGATCCGGGCACGCCGACCCACGCGTCGGCGAAGAAGCTGTCGAAGTCCGGGCTGAAGAGGCCCGAGGCGTCCTGGTAGTCACCGTCCCACAGGCCGAGGTTCTGATCGGAGACCCCGTCCACGTACGGCGTGCCCGCCGCCGCCGCCGCCGGCGCGGCGCCGACGAGGCCGGCAAGCGCGACCGCGCAAGCGAGCGCCGCGAGCGCGCACCGCAGCGAGATCCGCCGCGGGGCTGGCCGGTTCCCCGTGTGCTGCGCTCGCCGCAGGGCGTTCATCCGTGATCCTCCGTCGGTTTCGCGCCGTCCCCGCCGCGAGCGACAGCCCGCGGGGCGCGATTTGGAGGGTAGCGCCCCGAGCGCCCGGCGGCGAGCCCTACAACCTGCCGTGCGCCGGCCGCGGCAGGGGCTCGGCCGGCTCGATCGCAATCAGCTCGTCCGGTTCGTGCTCAACCTGCAGCGTGGTGTGCTCCAGCGCGAACCGCTGCAGGAGCAGCGCCTCGAGTTCGCGCCGAACGGCATGGCAGTCTGTTTCGCGGCCAACGAGCACGTGTGCCGACAGCGCCGGGAAGCCGGAGCCGACCTCCCACACATGCAGATCGTGCACCTCGCTCACGCCCGCCTGGCCGGCCATCGTTTGTCCAATGACCCCGGGGTCGATCCCTCTCGGTGCGGCCTCCAGGAAGATGCGGCCCGAGTCGCGGAGAAGCCCGTAGGCGGCCCTCAGCATGATCGCGGCGATCAGCAGCGACGCGAGCCCGTCGGCGCGCATGAAGCCGGTCGTGATGATCGCCACCCCGGCGATCGCCGTGAACACGAATGCGGCAAGGTCGGTGAGGATGTGCTGGAAGGCGCCCTCGATATTCATCGACGCGCGGTTGGCCCTGGCGAGGATGGCGGTGGCGGCGAGGTTGACGGCGATGCCGGCCAGCGCGACCGCCGTCACCGTGGCGCCGCCGACGCGCGCCGGATCGATCAGCCGGCGGATGCCCTCGTAGGTAATCAGCAGCGCGAGCACGAGCAGCGTCGCGCCGTTGAACTGCGCCGAGAGGATCTCCGCCCGCCGCAGGCCGTAGGTCATCGCGCCCCGCGCGGGCCGGGCGGCGAGGCCGATCGCGAACAGCGAGGCCGCTATCGCGCCCGCGTCGGCGAGCATGTGCGCCGCGTCGGAGAGCAGCGCAAGCGAGTGCACGATCGCCCCGGCGATCACCTCGACCAGCATGAATCCGACGATCAGCGCCAGCACGGCGATCAGCTTTTGCCGGTCGCCCTCGCCGGCCCCGGCGCCGTGCACGTGTCCGCCGTGCGCGCCGCCGCTTCGATCGCGGGGCTCGTGCGCACCCATCCCAGGCAGCGTAGCGCCTCGCAGCGACGCGTCGGCGCGGGGCGGAGCGGTGCCGGACCAGCCCGGCGGCGCCTCACCGCGGAGCCGGCCATGGGACTAGTCTCAGCGCCAGATGGCGAACGACCGCTACACCCACCCGCGGGACCTCCTTGTCGAGTACATGGCGCGGATCTACGGCTACCGCATGACCACCACCTCCGGCGGGAACCTGTCGATGCGCGAGCCCGGCGGCGAGCTCTGGATCACGCCGGCGAAGATTGACAAGGGGCGGCTGCAGCGTTCGGACATCGTGCTCGTTCGCCCCGACGGCTCGTGGGAGGGTGACGCTCCGCCGTCCTCCGAGCTGCCGCTGCACCAGACGATCTATCGCACACGTCCTGACGTTCACGCGATCGTCCACGCCCATCCGGTGGCGCTCGTCGCGTTCAGCATCGTCCACCAGATCCCCGCCACCCGTGTCTTTCACCAGGCCTGGCGGATCTGCGGCGCCGGCGCGTTCGCCCCCTATCGGCTTCCCGGCAGCGCCGAGCTCGGGGAGTCGATCGCCGCCGCCCTTGGTGCCCACCACAGCTGCGTGATCCTCGAGAACCACGGCGTGGTCGCGGTCGGTGGCGATTTGTCGCAGGCCTTCCAGCGCTTCGAGACCTTTGAGTTCGCCGGCAAGAGCATCATCAAGGCCCGCCTACTCGGCGGGGAGATCCGCGAGCTTTCCGACAGCGACCTCGCGCTCGCAGGCGAGCAGGGCGACGGCGGCGGCGAACCAACGCCACCCACGCCACCCACGACCGCCGAGCGCGACGTGCGCACGACGCTCGAGGACTTCGTCCGCCGTGGCTACCGCCAGCGGCTGTTCATCAGCACCCACGGCACCTTCTCGGCCCGCGTCGATCAGCGCTCGTTCGTGATCACGCCGCACGACCGCGATCGCGGCGCGCTCGCGCGCTCCGATCTCGTTCTGATTGACGCCGGCCGTGCAACGGCCGGATCGGCGCCGAGCCATGCGACGGCGCTGCACGCCGCGATCTATCGCCGCCACCCGCAGATCGCCGCGATCATCAACGCCGCGCCGGTGACCGTCACGGCGTTCGCCATCTCCGGCGCGGTTCCCGACACGCGCACGATCCCCGAGAGCCGGGTCGTTGTGCGCACCCCGATCCTCGCGCCGTTTCGCCTCGAGTTCGAGGATCCCGACGCGCTGGCAGGGCTCCTCTCGCGCCAGCAGCCGATCGCGGTGCTCGAGAACGACGGCGTGCTCGTCACCGGCGGCAGCGTGCTCGAGGCTTTCGACCGTCTCGAGGTGCTCGAGTCAACGGCCGAGGCGCTGATCAACGCGAAGGCCCTGGGACCGCTTTCGCCGATGGGCGACGGCGCGATCGCGGAGCTCGAGGCGGCGTTCTTTCCCGCTGGCTGAGCCGGGACGCTCAGCCTGCGCGGGCAAGCAGGCGCTCCTCCCCGGCCAGCGTCTGGCTTGTGGCGCTGTGAACCGCGACGGCGGCCATCTCCCCCGGCGCGGCCAGGCCGGCGAAGTTGACGACCTTGTTGTGGCGGGTGCGTCCGCGCAGGCGGTCCGGGTCGGTTCGGCTCGAGCCCTCGACGAGCACCTCGACGGTCCGCCCGACGAATCGCTGGGCTCGCTCGCGCGCGCCACGCTGGACCGCTTCGACGAGACGCCCCATTCGCTCCACCTTCTCCTCGTGCGCTACGACTCCCTCGGTCGCCAGCGCCGCCTCGGTGCCACGACGGGGCGAGAAGATGAACGTGAACGCGCTGTCATAGGCGACCTGCTCGACGAGCGTCAGCGTCTGCGCGAAGTCCTCCTCGGTCTCGCCGGGAAAGCCGACGATGATGTCGGTGCTCAGGGCGATGTCCGGGACGTGGCGGCGGATCTCCTCGACGCGGTCCAGGTAGCGCTCGCGGTCGTAGGTCCGCCGCATCGCGCGCAGCACCCGCGAGGATCCCGACTGCAGCGGCAGGTGGATGTGCTCGCACAGCGACTCGAGCTGCGTGTGGGCGCGGATCACGTCTTCGCGCATGTCCTTGGGGTGCGGGCTCGTGTAGCGAAGGCGGTCGAGCCCTTCGATCGCGTCAAGCTCGCCGAGCAGCGCCGCAAAGCTCGCGCGCGCCGGGCGCAGGTCGCGGCCGTAGGAGTTGACGTTCTGGCCGAGCAGCGTGATCTCACGCACGCCGTCGTCGACCATTCGCGCTGCCGCCTCCACCAGGTCGCGCAGCGGGCGGCTGACCTCGCGCCCGCGTGTGGACGGAACGATGCAGTAGGAGCAGGCGCAGTTGCAGCCGACGCTGATCTGCAGCCAGCCCTGAAAGGCGCGGGAGCGTTTTTCAGGCAGATCGCCGGTGAATCCCTCGAATTCGAAATACCCCTGCGCGCTCAGCGAGTCGCTGGTCAGGAACTCGGCGAGCCGGTGCACCTGGCCGGGGCCGAAGGCGACGTCGACGAACGGGAAGCGCGCGAAGACCTCCTCGCGCAGCGACTGGGCCCAGCAGCCCCCGACGCCGATCACGCGCGTCGGATCTTCGCGTTTGAGCCGCCGGGCCTCGCCGAGATGCGAAATAAGGCGGTTGTCGGCGGTCTCGCGGATCGAGCAGGTGTTGAACAGGATCAGGTCGGCCTGCGCGCGTTCCGGCGCCTCCTCATAACCGAGCGACTCGAGCATTCCGCGCATGTGCTCGGAGTCGTGCTCGTTCATCTGGCAGCCAAACGTGGTGACGTGGTAGCGGCGGGGCGTCATGGCTGCAACGGTAGCGGGTGCCACGAAGGCCTAGAGGAGGGTGAGTGAGTCGTATCCGACGACCACGGAGTACCCGTCGGTGTCGTTGGCGACGGCGTCGCAGTCGATGACCGCCCTCGCCGCGAAGCGGACCGTCAACGTTGCCGTCGCACCCGGCTCAAGCTGAACCGTCCCCGCCGACAGCGGCGGCACCTCGGCGGAGACCACAAAGCTGGCACCGGATGCGTCGACGTCGGTGACGTCGAACGTGACCGTGCCGCAGGGGACGCTGGTCTGGGAGAGCGTCAGCCCGCCGGCGGCGGCAGTCGCCATACGCACGTCCACGGTCGTCACGGCAGGGTGCGTGCAGGGCTCGAACAGATAGAGCGCGCCCGTGAGCCGGGCGGCCCGGCCCTTGCTGTGCGAGCCGGCCGTCGCGACCGAGGAGAACGTTCGCTCCCCTCTCGCCGGCAGGCTCAACGTCAGCCGCGTCGAGCGTCCGGCCGCGATCGCGCCCGTGCGCCGGGCCCCAACTCCGAAGTCGCGAACGCCCGTCGTCCGGTTGATGACCGTGAACACGAGGGTGCCCGTCGGCACGTCGCGCGGAGTGAACACGATTGACGTGTTGGCGATTGTGACCGTGACCGCGGTCGGCGAGGTGGTGGCGCCCGCGGCAGCAGGCGCGACGCAGACCAGGGCGGCGGACCCGGCCGCCAGCACGCCAGCCCAGCGCGCGCGGGACGCGGATCGCCCACCGGACCGCAGCGAGTCTCGCGAAAGCCACACCGCGAACCAGGCTATCGCACCGGCGGCGCGCGAAGAACGCGGACGGACGATGCTTCGCCGAGCGCTTCGTCAGGCGCCGTCGCCTCGGGCTACTCCGCGTCTGCGCGGGACGACGCCCGCACGGCGTCGTAGGCGACCTCGGATTCATAGCCGGCGCGGATCAGGATCGCAAAGGCGCGCTGGCGGTCGCGGTCGTCGCGCAGCGGGCCTGGGCAGCGGCGCTCGAGCAGCGCGGACGCCGCCGCGAGCTCGGATGCCTGGTCGTGCCCGGCGAGGGCCGCGTCGATCAGCTCGCGCTCGATGCCGGCGTGCTGCAGCCGCGCGCGAATGCGCTCTGCGCCCCAGCCGTCGATGTTGCGGCGATCCTCAGCCAGCAGGCGCGCGTAGCGCGCGTCATCGAGGTAGCCCTGTTCGCTGACGATCGCGAGCGCGGCGTCGATCGCCGTGCTCGCTAGCTTGGCTCGCTCGAGCCGTCCGCGCAGTTCCGCGACGCTGTGCTCGCGACCGCCGAGGTGGCGGTAGCAGCGCGCGAGCGCGTCGTCCAGTTCGGCCGCGCCGGGGGCCGCAGTGTCCTGCGGCAGCACAGCCTCAGGCGGCTCGCTCGTCGGCGATCTTGATTGCCGACGCCTCGCGCTCGAAGTCGATCGGGCCGCCATCGAGGATCTCCGCGTCGTCGAGATGCTCGATCGGCACGACCAGCGAGTTGGAAAGCCCGAGCGCCGCGTAGATGCGCTGCTCGATCTCTTTGGCCATCTCGACATGCTCCTCGAGGTAGGCCTTCGCGTTGTTGCGACCCTGCCCGAGCCGCTCCTCGCCGTAGGAGAAGAACGACCCCGATTTGGTCACGATGCTGTGCTCGATCCCCAGATCGACAAGGCAGCCCGAGGTGGAGATTCCCTTGCCGAACTCGATATCGAACTCCGCCTGGCGAAACGGCGCCGCGACCTTGTTCTTGACTACCTTGACGCGCACGCGGTTGCCGACGGCCTCATTGCCGTCCTTGAGCGTCTCGATGCGGCGGATGTCAAGACGCTGGGAGGCGTAGAACTTCAGTGCCCGCCCGCCCGGTTGCGTCTCGGGCGAGCCGAACATGACGCCGATCTTCTCGCGGATCTGGTTGGTCAGGATGCACAGCGTCTGGGTGCGGTTCAGGTTCCCCGCGAGCTTGCGCATCGCCTGGGACATCATCCGCGCCTGCAGGCCGACGCTCTGGTCGCCCATCTGTCCCTCGAGCTCGGCGCGCGGGGTCAGCGCGGCCACCGAGTCGATCGCAACGACGTCGACCGCGCCGGAGCGCACCAGCATGTCGGCGACTTCCAGCGCCTGCTCGCCGTAGTCTGGCTGCGAAACCAGCAACTCATCGATGTCCACGCCGATCCGCTTCGCGTACAGCGGGTCCATTGCGTGCTCGGCGTCGATGAAGGCGCACGTCCCGCCCAGCTTCTGGGCCTCGGCCAGGACGTGATAGATCAGCGTCGTCTTACCCGAGGACTCGGGGCCGAAGACCTCGACGATTCGCCCGCGCGGGACACCGCCGATGCCGAGCGCAAGGTCGAGCGAGAGCGCGCCGGTCGGGATCGCGGCGACGCGAACCTGCGCTCCCTCGTCCCCCATCCGCATGACGGTGCCCTTGCCGAACTCCCGCTCGATCTGGGCCAGCGCGCCCTGGAGCGCCGCCACACGGGCCTTCGCGGCCTTCTCGTCTTCTGTCACGCTCATCGTCAGGCTCCTGTCGCGCTGGATCGGGTAGCCCACGATAGGAGGCCGTCCGGACGGAACTCGCGCCTCGGGGTGCGTCTAGCCGGGTGGTATCGAGGCCAGCGGCGTGTAGAGCGCGCCGCTGGGCGCAAGCTCGGAGCGAAAGAGCGTGAGGGCCTGGGGCGTGAAGCACAGTGGCGGCGTCGGCGGCAGCTCGCGGGCGCGTTCGCTACCGGGGCGCATGCGGGCGATCGTGATGTGCGGGCGGAATCGCTCGCGCCCCGGCACCCAGGCGAGACTCGCCGCCAGTTCACTCGCAAGCGCGGTGTGCAGCGCGCGCAGCGTGCCGCCGGGATCCCCCACCTCCACGGCCAGCACGCGCGGGCGCCGCGGCGGAAGCCAGGCCGGAGCGCCAAGCTGGAGGTCCTCGACGCGGAAGAAGAGCTCGACCACGGCGCCCAGCAGGTGCGCGATCTCCCCGACGGCCGCGGCCGGCTGCTCACCCAGGAAGCAGAGCGTCAGGTGCAGCGACCCGGCGTCGATCCGGCGAGCCGCGGCGTTTCGCCCGATCGCCCGCCGCGCCCACAGCGCCAGCTCGTCGCGGACCGCCTCCGGTGGCTCGGCCGCGATGAAGAGACGCAGGCCGCCGCTCACGCCGCCGGCGCATCGGCGGCGCCAAGCAGCAGGCGTCGCAGCAGGTGCATCGTCGCGACGACCGTGCGCTCGCGCACGTCTGCGCGTGTGCCGCGCTGGTCGGTGCGGCGCACGAGCCGGCGTCCATCCGGCCCGCGCAGCGCGATCCACACCAGCCCCACGGGCTTCTCAGGCGTGCCGCCGCCGGGGCCGGCGACCCCCGTGACGCCGATCCCGATGTCGGCATGCAGGCGCTCGCGTGCCCCCTCTGCCAGCGCGACCGCGACCTCCTGGGAGACAGCGCCGTGTTCTTCGATCAACTCCGCCGCCACGCCCGCAAGCTGCTCCTTGACGGCGTCAGAGTAGGCGACGACGCCGCCGCGCAGGAAGGCCGAGGCACCCGGGCGGTCGGTCAGCCTCGCGAGCACGAGCCCGCCGGTGCAGGACTCGGCGACGGCGACCGTCAGCTTCTGGCGCTCCAGCAGTGCCGCGACCTGCTCGTCCACGCCGGTTCCGTCGTCGGAATAGAGGACGTCGGCATGGCGTTCGCGGATCACCGCCTCGAGCGCGGCCGCGACAGGCGCCGAGTGGGGCTCGTAGCGCGTCACGATCTCCAGCTCCCCGCTGCGCACGCACGTCGTGACCTCGATCTGGTCGAGCGCGACGCCGGCTCGCTGCGCCTCGCGCAGCGTCGTCGCGATCTCGGACTCGGGCAGCCCGTACAGGCGCAGTGTGCGCTGCTCGTAGACGCTGGCGCCGTGGACGGCCTGCGCGAACGCCTCGGTCTGTGTGGCCTGCTCCCAGAGCGGCTGCAGTTCGCGTGGCGGGCCGGGCAGGACGACCACCGTCGGTCCCTGGCGACCGTCGGCCGCCGCGACGACCAGCCCGGGCGCCGTGCCGACCGGGTCGAGGACCGTCGCACCGGCTGGAATGACCGCCTGCTTGCGGTTGGCTTCGCGGATCGCCTCATCGCTCAGGTGCGCCCAGCGGACCCGCGAGGCCCGCAGGATCGCGGCGATCCGCTCCTCGAGCGCCGCGTCGAGCACCATCTCGCGGCCGCAGAAGCCGCCCACGACGGTCGCCGTGAGATCGTCGGCCGTGGGCCCCAGTCCGCCGCTGGTGACGATCAGCGAGACCCCGAGCGACGCGCACCACGCAAGCGCCGCGAGCATGTCCTGCGGGCGGTCGCCGACGATCGTGACGTGCGCGAGCTCGACGCCGAGTTCGCGCAGCCGCCCCGCCAGCCAGGGTCCGTTGCGATCGCTGACGCGCCCGTCCAGCACCTCCGTGCCGGTGACGACAATCGCCGCCCGCGCGCTCACGGGCACCTTGGCGCCGCGGCTGCGGACAACTTCGTGTAGCGGCCGTCGAGGAAGATCTCATAGGCCACGGCGGCCACGGTCGCATCGACGGCGACGCTGTGGCCGTCGATCACCATCCGCAGCGTCCCGCCCGCGAAGCTAGCGAGGAAGTGGTTGTCGGCGTGCAGCACCGGCGCGGGACTCGCCGAGGTCAGCAGGGTGTTGCTGTAGCGCGTGTGCGCGCCGCCGTGGGCGGTGCGGTAGCCGATCAGGCACACGCGCACCGAGCTGGTGGCGATCAGGGCGAGTCCGACGTGCCGCGGAGGGCGCTGAACGTGCGTCTTGGACCGGCTCGTCGTGGAGCTCGTGGTCGTCGTGGTGCTCGATCCACCCGGTCCGTTCTTCTTGCGCAGCTCGTGCACGATGAACAGTGCAGCCGCCAGCGCCACCACGAGCACTGCGATCGCCAGCACGCGCGTGGAGGGGCCCTTCTGGCGCCGGCTCCCGCGGTCGCGCTCCGATCCACGCTCGCGAGACCGCCTGCCCTCACCGCGCGTCGGCATCGTCGCCGCGAGCTCAACCTCCGAGGGATCCTGGTACTGGCGCTTGAACTCATCGACCAGCCCGCGCCCG
>JBEKSK010000033.1:0-14239 GCA_049517155.1 Solirubrobacteraceae bacterium | reverse complement strand
CTCCTCGGTCGAGATCAGGCGCACGCGACCAGCACCTTCAGGTGCGGGAACCTCGCGCCTGGCGCGCGAGGTTCCCGACCGCCGCTGTCAGCTCTCACCCGCATCTCTAGACGGCCGCCGGCACGTTCTCCATGACCCTTGCGGCGAGATCGACGAGCCGGCTGGAGTACCCCCACTCGTTGTCGTACCAGGCCACGACCTTGACCAGCGTGCCGTCGATCACGCTCGTCAGTCCGGAGTCGAAGATCGACGAGAACGGAGAGCCGACGATGTCGCTTGAGACGATCGGATCCGCGGTGTAGTGGAGGATTCCCTCCAGCCGCCCGTGGTCGGCTGCGTCGCGGAACGCGGTGTTGATCTCCTCGACGCTCGTCGCGCGCTCGGCCTCGAACGTCAGGTCGACCAGCGACCCGGTCGGCGTCGGCACGCGGATCGCGAATCCGTTGAGCTTCCCTTCCAGCGCGGGGATCACGAGCCCGAGCGCCTTCGCCGCGCCGGTCGATGTCGGCACCAGATTCACCGCGGCCGAGCGCGCACGGCGCAGGTCGCTGTGAGGGCCGTCGAGCAGGTTCTGGTCGGCGGTGTAGGCGTGCACGGTTGTCATCAGACCGTGATGAATGCCAACCGTCTCGTGCACCACCTTGGCCACCGGGGCCAGGCAGTTGGTCGTGCACGACGCGTTGGAGATGATGTGGTGGCGCTCCGGGTCATAGACGTCCTCGAAGTTGACGCCGATCACGACCGTCGCATCGAGCGGCTCGCTGCCCTTGCCGGGCGCGGACACGATCACCTTGTGGGCGCCCGCAGCGAGGTGCTCGGCCGCGGCCGCGCGCGTACGGTGGCGGCCGGTGGACTCGATCACCACATCGACCCCCAGCTCGCTCCACGGCAGCCCCTCCAACGTCGGCTCGGCCAGTGCGCGGATCGCGTGGCCGTCGACGATCAGCTCGCCGTCGGCGTAGGAAACGGGCGCTGGGAAGGGGCCGTAGACCGAGTCGTAGCGCAGCAGATGCGCCAGCGTCGCCCCGTCGGTGATGTCGTTGATCGCGACGATCTCAAACGGAGCATCCTGCTTGTGGGCCGCGCGCAGGACGCTACGTCCCACGCGGCCGAAGCCGTTGATTGCTACTCGGGTGGGCATCTGTGAATCCTCCTGCTGTGTGTTGGAGAGCGTGCTCGCTCGTGGAACCTCACCTTCCAAGCTACGCGCGCCTGCGAGCTCCGTCATGCGTACGAACTACGGAGTCCCTTCAGTGCGGACTGCGGTCGCAACGCCGGCCCCGGCGGGATTCAATTGAGGTCGAATGTTTCAGGTTCGAATCCATGGTCGCGGTGGGCAGGGCGTCGTCACCGCCGCCGAGATGCTCTCCGTCGCCGCCTTCAACGAGGGCCGCCACGCGCAGGCCTTTCCGAGCTTTGGCTCCGAGCGCACCGGCGCGCCGGTCGTCGCCTTCTGCCGCATCGACGATCGCGAAATACGTGTGCGCGAACCGATCATGGAACCCGACGCGCTGATCGTCCAGGATCCGACGCTGCTGCACCAGGTGGACCTCTTCGGCGGCCTGCACCGCGACGGGTTCATCCTGATCAACACCGCCAGGAGCTTCGACGAGCTGGGCCTCGGCGAGTTCGTCGCCGGCTTCCGCCACGAGCGGTTGCTGACAGTGCCCGCCGGCGACCTCGCCCGGGCGCACACGGGACGACCGGTGCCAAACGCCGCACTGCTCGGCGGCTTCGCGGCGCTGAGCGGCCTGATCTCGCCCGATTCGCTGGCACAGGCGATCCGCGAGCGTTTCGCCGGCGAGGTCGGCGAGGGCAACGTGGCGGCGGCGCAGGCAGCCCATGCCTGGGTGGCCGACGAGCTACGGGAGCTGAGCGGTGCTGCGGCAGGTTGAGGGCTCTCGCGCGGTCGCCGAGGCGGTGGCGATGTGCCGCCCGGAGGTGATCTGCGCGTACCCGATCTCACCCCAGACCCACATCGTCGAGAACCTCTCGCAGCTCGTCAAGACCGGCGAGCTCGCGCCGTGTGAGTTCGTCAACGTCGAGTCGGAGTTCGCCGCGATGTCGGTTGCGATCGGCGCCAGCGCGACCGGCGCTCGCGCCTACACCGCCACCGCAAGCCAGGGCCTCCTGTACATGGTCGAAGCGCTGTACAACGCCTCCGGGCTAGGCCTGCCGATCGTGATGACGGTCGCCAACCGCGCGATCGGCGCCCCGATCAACATCTGGAACGACCACTCCGACTCGATGTCCCAGCGCGACTGCGGCTGGATCCAGCTGTACGCGGAAACCAACCAGGAGGCGCTCGACCTGCACATCCAGGCCTTCCGGCTGGCCGAGGAGCTCTCGACGCCGGTGATGGTCTGCATGGACGGCTTCATCCTCACGCATGCGGTCGAGCGCATCGACATCCCCTCCCAGGCGCAGGTCGACGCCTACCTGACGCCGTTCGTGCCGCGCCAGGTGCTCGACCCCGACGAGCCGATCTCGATCGGCGCGATGGTCGGCCCCGAAGCCTTCATGGAGGTCAAGTACCTCGCCCACGCCAAGCAGATGTCGGCGCTCGAGCTGATCCCCGAGCTCGCCGCCGACTTCCGGCAGGCGTTCGGACGCGAATCCGGCGGCCTGATTCGCAGCTACCGAAGCGAGGACGCCGAGACGATCGTCGTCGCGCTCGGCTCGGTGCTCGGCACGATCCAGGACACGATCGATGAGCTGCGCGAGGACGGCATGAAGATCGGCGCCGTCGGTATCACGTCGTTCCGCCCGTTCCCACTCGAGCAGTTGCGCACCGCGCTCGCCGGCGCGCAGCGCGTGGTCGTTCTGGAGAAGGCGCTCGCCGTCGGCATCGGCGGCATCGTCAGCGCCAACGTCCGCATGGCGCTGGCCGGCATCGCGCTCCACGGCTACACGGTGATCGCCGGGCTCGGCGGGCGGCCGATTACCAAGCGCTCGCTGCGCGCCCTGTTCCTCGAGGCCGCCGATGATGCGCTTGGGCCGCTGACGTTCCTCGACATGGACTGGGACATCGTCAACCGCGAACTGGCCCGCATGGCCTCCTCGCGGCGGTCGGGCCCGCATGCCGAGAACATGCTGCGCGACAGCGGGCCGGTTGCGGCCGGACCCGTATGAGGAGCAGGCACCGATGAGCGCACCGACCCAGATCCGCTTCTACCAGACGGGCAGTTTCGCCGTCGGCAACCGCCTGCTCGACCCCGCGCAGCGCTCGCTGCAATCCGACGAGCAGCGGACCAACTCGATCACCTGCGGCCACCGCGCCTGCCAGGGCTGCGGTGAGGCGCTCGGCGCGCGTTATGCGCTGGATGCCGCGATGCGCGCGACGCAGGGCAAGCTGATCGCTGCGAACGCGACCGGCTGCCTCGAGGTGTTCTCCACCCCCTACCCCGAGACCTCCTGGCGGATCGCGTGGATCCACTCGCTGTTCGGCAACGCGCCGGCTGTGTCGACCGGCATCGCCGCGGCACTGCGCGCGAAGGGCCGCGAGGACATCCGCGTCGTCGGCCAGGGCGGCGACGGCGGCACCGTCGACATCGGCTTCGCCTGCCTGTCGGGGATGTTCGAGCGCAACGACGATGTGCTTTACATCTGCTACGACAACGAGGCCTACATGAACACCGGCGTCCAGCGCTCGGGCGCGACGCCACCGGCTGCTCGGACCGCCACCACGCAGGCTGTCGGCCCCGAGCCGGGCAACGTCTTCGGCCAGGGCAAGAGCGCGCCGCTGATCGCGATGGCGCACGAGATTCCCTACGTCGCGACGGCCACGGTCTCCGAGCTGCGCGACCTCGAGGCCAAGGTCCAGACGGCGATGGAGATCCGCGGAGCGCGCTATCTGCACATCTTCGTCCCCTGCCCGCTGGGCTGGGGAACGGACTCGGGCGACACGATCAAGATCGCCCGCCTGGCGAAGGAGACAGGAATCTTTCCCGTCTTCGAGGCCCGCGACGGCGAGGTGACCAGCGTTTCGAAGATCCGCCACCAGCTTCCCGTCGAGGAGTACCTGCGGCCACAGAAGCGCTTCGCCCACCTGTTCAAGCCACAGCTGCGCCCCGAGGTCATCGCCCGCATCCAGGCCGGCGCGGATCGCAACATCGCGCGCTTCGGCCTGCTCGACGAGCATTCGCTCGACGGAGACCGGACATGACCCAGACCGACCCCGCACTGATCCAGATCGATTCCAAGCCCTTCGCAATCACACTCCAACCGGGATCGAGCCTCGCCAACAAGACCGGATCCTGGCGCGACAAGCGCCCCGTCTACGTGCACCGGCTGCCGCCGTGCAACCACGCCTGCCCGGCTGGCGAGAACATCCAGCAGTGGCTCTACCACGCCGAGTCCGGCGACTACGAGGCCGCCTGGCGCGAACTGGTCAAGGACAACCCGCTGCCGGCCACGATGGGGCGTGTCTGCTACCACCCCTGTGAGACCTCCTGCAATCGCGGCCAGGTCGACGAGAGCGTCGGCATCCACGGCGTCGAGCGCTTTCTGGGTGATGAGGCGATCCGCCAGGGCTGGACACTCCAAAGCGAGCACGAGCCGACCGGAACGCGCGTCCTTGTCGTCGGCGCGGGCCCCTCGGGCCTCTCGGCGGCCTACCAGCTCGCCCGGCGCGGGCACGCCGTGACGATTCGCGAGGCCGGGCCGATGGCGGGTGGCATGATGCGCTTCGGCATCCCGCGCTACCGCCTGCCGCGCGACATCCTCGAGGCCGAGATCGCGCGCATCCTGGATCTCGGGGTCACGCTCGTCTGCGACGCGAAGGTGACGAACATCCTCGACGAAATGCGCGACGGCAGCTTCGACGCGGCCTTCCTGGCCGTCGGCGCCCACATCGGCAAGCGCGCCTACATCCCGGCGGGCGAGGCGGCCCACATCCTCGACGCGGTCTCCCTGTTGCGCGACATGGAGGGTGCGCAGCCGCCGCTGCTCGGCCGCCGCGTCGTCGTCTACGGCGGCGGCAACACGGCGATGGACGCGGCCCGCACCGCCAAGCGGCTTGGCGCGAGCGAGGCGATCGTCGTCTACAGGCGCAATCGCGACCGCATGCCGGCTCACGACTTCGAGGTCGAGGAGGCGCTCGAAGAGGGCGTGATGATGAAGTGGCTCTCGACGATCAAGCATGTCGAGGGCGGCAAGCTGCTGCTCGAGAAGATGGAGCTCGATGCGAGCGGGTTTCCCCAGCCGACCGGCGAGACCGAGGAGCTCGAGGCTGACTCGCTCGTCCTCGCGCTGGGCCAGGACGCCGACCTCTCGCTGCTCGACGGCGTCCCGGGGCTCGACATCGAGGACGGCGTCGTGGTCGTGGACGAGCGGATGATGACCGGCCACGAGGGCATCTTTGCCGGCGGTGACATGGTGCCGGCCGAGCGCACCGTGACCGTCGGCGTCGGCCACGGCAAGCAGGCGGCGCGCAACATCGACGCGTGGCTGCGAGGCGCGGAGTTCACTCACGCGGCCGTGCCCGAACTGGCGGAGTTCGACCAGCTGAACACCTGGTACTACGCCGACGCGCCGAGGACCGTCGCGCCACATCTCGACGAGATCCGCCGCCAGGGCAGCTTCGACGAGGTGACACTCGGACTCGACGAGACCAACGCGCTGTTTGAGGCACGCCGCTGCCTGAGCTGCGGCAACTGCTTCGGCTGCGACAACTGCTACGGCGTCTGCCCGGACAACGCCGTGCTCAAGGTCGACGAGGCGGACGGCTACGCCTTCGACCTCGACTACTGCAAGGGGTGCGGCATCTGTGTCGCCGAGTGTCCGTGCGGAGCGATAGAGATGGTCCCCGAGGCGAGCTGAGCAGGTTCGCTCGTCCGGCTCGTGGCCGCCGAGCCCGCCAGCCTCAGATCCCCACGAGGTCGCGGCGGCGGAAGGCCCACAGTGCCGCGAGGGCGGCGAGCGCTGCGATCGCGAGCATGATCGCGGCGGCTCCGGTTCGAAACGACTGCACGGGAACCAGGCCGACGTTCGCGAAGGGCGTGAGGTCGACCAGCCACCGCGGAGCGCCGATGAGCGAACCGACCAGCTGCCACAGGAACGCAACGGCGACGAGCCCGTAAGCGATACCGGCGCTCGCCCGCGGCACAACCGCGTAGGCCAGCGCCGCGAGCCCGAGGAACAGCAGTGCGACGGGCAGGCAGTTCACGCCGGCTTCGAGCATCCGCGGCAGCGAGATGTGGACGCCCTGCGATGCAGCCCCGAGCCAGGCGAGCAGCCCGGCGTCCAGCGAGATGGCGGCCGCCGCCACGGCGGCGAGCACGAGCCGCCCGCCCAGCCACCGGCCCCGGCTGACCGGGAGCGCGAGCAGCGTGTCCAGCCGAAGCTCTGCCTCCTCGTGCCTCGCGGCGCCGACCTGCGCGCAGCCCAGCAGGCTGATCGCGAGGATGAAGAAGATGAAGATGAACGCGAGGTAACCGGACGGGGTTGTGATCGAGCCCGAGCCGAGCTTCGCGATCTCCCGCCGGATGCTCTTCGAGATGCCGGCCGAGGAGACGCTGTTGGAGATGACGCCGAGGATAAGCGCGAAGCAGCCGACGCCACCTGCCCAGACGATCAGCGTGGCGCGCTGGCCGCGCAGCGCCGCAGCCGTCGGCGAGGAGAGCAACGCGAGCCGCGGCCGTGAGCGATCTCGAGCGGACAGCAGGCCCGTCCCGACGTCGCGCCGGGCAGCGATCAGCGCCGCGGCGGCCAACAGCAGCGCCGAAGCTGCGACGGGCAGCAGTAGAACCAGTGGGCGCGAGCCTGAAAAGGGGCGCATCTGCTCCGCCCAGCCGAGCGGCGTCGCCCAACGCAGCCAACCGAGGCCGGACGAAGTGTCGGCGATCACGCGCGCGAGAAACAGGACGGCGACGATGGCGCCGCCGAGTTCGAGCGCCGTTCGGCGCGTCGGAGCGAACTGGCTCGCCAGCGCCCCGACTCCCGCACAGACCGGGATGACCGAGGCCGTCGCCAGCGCCAGGTAGGCCGAGCCTCCTGCGGGCAGGCCGGCCGCGACGAAGCCGGCGAACTCCGCGAGCCAGAGGATCAGCGCGCCCACGCCGATGGCGCCCATCGCCGAGAGGTAGGCGGTCCGCCGGCCGACGATCCCGGCCGCCACCAGTTCCGTGCGGCCGCTGTCCTCCTCGGTCCGCAGCACCCGTACGGCGGCCAGCAGCCCGAAGATCGCGGTGAAGATGGTCAGCGTGCCACCGACCCGCCAGGCACTGTAGCCAGTGACGCTCAGCAGGTTGTGCGGCTCGCCGTAGAAGAGGCGGATCGCCTTGTTGTCGCCAAAGCTCGCGGCGAAGGAGGCGCGGTCCGCGCGGGTCGGGTAGGCACGGCGGTAGCCGACCGGCTGGATGTAGGCGTAGGCCGCGAAGAGGAACGCGAAAGACACCGTGCGGATGCGGGCGTCGCGCAACGCGCGCCTTGCGAGGGCGAGCGCGGGGCGCCGGCCCGTCTCGTCGCCATGCGGGCGCGCCGCTCGCGCGCGCTCATCGAGCCGGGGCATGCCCGTCGGAGCCGTCGTAGTGGTGCAGAAAGATCTCCTCCAGCGACGGCTCCCGGCTATGCAGCGCCGCCACGGAGTGGCCCGCCAACGCCGCCAGAAGCGGCTCCAGGCGGCCCGTTACTTCGAAGCGCAGCGTGCTGGGCCCAGTCGTGGTGACCGTGACCCCGCTCAGCGGCTCGATGCTCGGCGCTCGCTCCGCGAAGGTCACCTCGATCACCTGGGCACCCAGGTGGCGTAGCGCCGCCAGCGTGCCGGAGTCGACGAGGCGCCCGGCGCGCAGGATGCCGACCCGGTCGCAGAGCGCCTCAACCTCGGTGAGGATGTGCGAAGACAGAAAGACCGTCTGGCCGCGGCCCTTCGCTTCCAGGACGCTCTGGCGGAAGGCCACCTCCATCAGCGGATCCAGGCCGCTGGTCGGCTCGTCGAGGATCAGCAGGTCGGCGCGACTCGCCAGCGCCGCGACGAGCACCACCTTCTGGCGGTTGCCCTTCGACAGCGCCCGGATCTTCTTCGAGGACTCGATCTGGAAGCGCTCGACGAGCAGCTGGCGGTAGGCGACGTCGGTCCCGCCGCGAACGCGAGCGAGGAACTCGAGCGTCTCGGCGGCTGTCAGCGCCGGCCAGAGCGCCGGCTCACCCGGGACATAGGCGACCCGGCGGTGGGCACGCACCGGGTCGCGCCAGCTGTCGATTCCAAACAACTGCGCCCGGCCCGCGCTGGGTCGGTGAAGCCCAAGCAGCAGGCGGATCGTTGTCGTCTTGCCCGAGCCGTTGGGCCCGAGGTAGCCGTAGACCTCCCCGCCCTGAACGCTGAGCTCGAGCGAGTCGAGCGCAAGCGTCGCGCCGTAGCGCTTGGTCAGGCCCGTAGTGGCGATCACGGCTCCCACGAGCGCCTCCTCGCCTGGTACGCGGACCATCTCGGCTGAGCGTACGACACTCACTGGGGCGGGCATCCGTAGTCCTCCGCAGCGCAGGGGCGGTCACCTCCCGATGCGCGCACCGCTCGCGGGCCTATCGTTGATGCATGCCCCAATCGCTGCAGCCGGCGGCGCCGCTTGCGCAGCCGACGAGACCATCGGCCTCGAGCGGGCCGGGAACCCGCGCCGCCCGCGCGAGCGCGCCAGCGAAGCAGGGACAGGCGAACGCATCGCTTGCCGGCCTCCGCACGGCGCACATTCGGGTGTCGCTTGCCGATGACCGCGCTCTCGCGCGCCAAGGCTTGCGCCTCCTGCTCGCCGACGAGCAGGACATCGAGGTGCTCACGGGGACGGCCGATGAGGCGTCGCTCGGGAGCCGGGTGGCAGCGCATCGTCCAGACGTGCTCGTGCTCGACCTCGGCCTGCCGAGCCGCTCGGCGATCACGGCGATCAGCGGTCTGCGCGAGCGCGCGCCGAAGACCCAGATCGTCGTGCTCAGCGGCGAGCGCGAGCCCATGTTCGCAAGGCGCGTCCTTGCCGCCGGGGCGCTCGGGTTCGTAGCGAGGGAGTCGGCGGATCGCGACCTGCCCGCGGCGATCCGCGCCACAGCGCGAGGCGCGCGTTTCGTCAGCCCCGCCCTCGGCGCCGGCCTGGAGGCGACGCGCCGCTCGTTCGCCGAGGACCACCTGACCGCGCGCGAGATCGAGGTGCTGCGGCTGATCGCACTGGGTCATACCAGCGCCGAGGTCGCGACTGCGCTCGCGCTTTCGCCGCGCACTGTGGAAACCCATCGAGCGCGAATCCATAAGAAACTCGGGCTGACGACGCGCGCCGAGATCGTCAGCTACGCGCTGCGGCGGCGGCTGCTGCGAGCCTGAGGGCGAGCCGCCTGGGCACGTGTCCGAGTCGGCCAGCAATTGCTGGCCGACCTCGGCGTGCGTCTTCAAGACCTCGAACTCCGCAACCGTGAGCTTGCCGGGCTTGAGGAGGATGCGATCGGCGATCGCGACCTTGCCGATGTCATGCAGCTCGCTCGCCAGACGCAACTGCGCGCAGTGCTCCTGCGGCAGCCCGCGCTGGAGTGCGAGCAGCTCGCAGTAGCGGCCCATGCGGACCATGTGCTGGCCGGGGTCTCGGCGTCGCGGAACGCCGCTAGGCGGACCCGCCTGCGCATCGCCTCTCACGCGTCGCTGTGACCCGCGGCCGGTGCGCGCCGTGCGCTGACCTTCAAGCCGGCAGCGGCGGAACCAGGCCCACGAAATGCGGCGACGGAGTCGTGAAGCCGATCGCCGGCGCCGAGCCTGCTCCCGGCGCAGTCGAGCGCGAGCCGGCGCTCTGTGCAATGGTTCCCGGGCCCAACAGCCCGTTCGGGTAGTCGCGTTAGGTGTGCCGAACTGTCCGTTCGGGGTTGCTCGCACATTTGACTCGCGCTAGTGTCAGCAGTTACTAACCTTCTCACGGGGAGACGAAAGTGCGGGCGCGGTCGGCAACGACAGTGCAGGCGCGGTCGGCGAGCGCGCAGGTGGGCGTGCGTCGTTTTGAAGGGAGTCGGTGAGCGTGACAAGTGTGTGCAGGGCCCGCTCGGTGTCAACCGCCGGGCTCGCGATGGTTCGGGGCCGGGTGACGACATGCCGCTTCTGAACTGTCGTCGGTGTGGTCCGGCGACCGTGGTGCGAGCGGATTGGCGGACCGCTGATCATCCCCCGCGCCGCATCGTGGGCCGGCGCATGTGCGTGCCGATGCACACCTGCTCGGCGCAGCACGGGGCGAGCGCAGCGGCCGATTGCACCTCTGACGAGCTGACGGCGAGCCACAGGCGCGACGCGCTGCACGCGTCCGCCACCGCGGAGGCTGGAGGCGGCGATGGGTGAGCCGCCAAATGACCGCGGGGCGAAGGCGCGGGACGCCCGACGGGCGTCCCGCTTGCTGGCTGTCGCTCGCAGCCTGTTCGCAGAGGCCGAGCCGGCGGTGATCTACGAGCGGATACTCGAAGGCGCGCGGGATCTCACAGGCGCTCGCTATGCCGCGCTCGGCGTACTCAACGAGCAACGCGATGCGCTGGCTCATCTGTACACGGCGGGCATCGATGAGGCCACCCGCCGGAAGATCGGCAACCCGCCGCGCGGCCGCGGCGTGCTCGGCCTGCTGATCAGCGACCCGAAACCGATCCGGATTGCGGATTTGGCGAGCGACCCGGCAAGCTACGGGTTTCCGGCGGGACACCCCGTGATGCGAACATTCCTCGGTGTCCCGGTCCACGTCCGCGGCGAGGTTCGGGCCAACCTCTACCTGGCCGAGAAGGCCGGCGAGTTCGACGAGTCCGACGAGGAGGTCGCCATCATCCTCGCCGACTGGGCCGCGACGACGATCGATCTTGAGCGCCGGCAGCCGCCGTTCAGACGGCGCTGGCGCGACCGCCAGCCGACGCTCACGGCCGAGCTCGACCCCGTCAGCGACCAGATGTCGGGGTCGACGCTGCTGCTCGTCGAGGACGAGGACGCGCTGCGAGAACTGGTCGTCATGATGCTGGAGGAGCAGGGCTACGTCGTGCTGGACGCCGCCAGCGGGGAGGACGCGCTCGAACTGGCCCAGCGCCATGCCGGTCCGATCGACCTCCTGATCACCGATGTCGTCATGCCGCAGCTCTCGGGCGCCGAGTTGGCGAGACGATTGCTCGAACTGCGGCCGGCGCTCGAGGTGCTGTTCATATCCGGGTACAACGACAGCCGCCTGATGAGCAAGGGCCTGGACGAGGCGAAGATCAACCTGCTGAGCAAGCCCTTCACGCCCGAGCAGCTCTCCGATCGCGTGCGAGCGCTCACCAATAGCGCTCGATCCTGAAATGCCCACGCGCACACGCGCGTGGGCATGTGCCGGCCGGCGCCCCAGCCGCGCGCCACGCTCCTCGCGCGCTGCTGCAAACAACCCCTCGGTTAGGCAGTGAAACCCGGTAGGAGCCGCGCCCGTACTCCGCCCCACAAGCCTGCGGAAAGCTACCGATGGCGTGGGAGCACCGCCGATGCCACGATGATCGCGTGACCGACACCGCTACAGCCACCACCACGCCACTGGCGACACCTGCCACGGACCTGGCCGAGACCGCAGCCGCGCAGAAGTACGTCTACGACTTCGAAGAGGGCTCGCGCGACATGCGCGAGCTGCTTGGCGGAAAGGGTTCGAACATCTGCGAGATGACACGGCTACTGGGCGCGGAGATGGTTCCCGGCGGCTTCGTCATCACCACCGAAGCGTGCGTTGCTCACATGACCGCCGGCTCCGAGCCGCCCGAGCTCTCGACGCAGATCGACGAGGCTCTCGAGCGGCTGCAGACTCGGCTCGGCCGGCGATTCGGTGACGCCAACGACCCGCTGCTGCTCTCCGTTCGCTCCGGATCGCGAGAGTCGATGCCGGGGATGATGGATACGGTCCTGAATCTCGGGCTGAGCGACGCTTCGGTCGAGGGGCTCGCGCTGGCGACCGGCAATGAACGCTTCGCCTGGGACTGCTACCGGCGCTTCGTGCAGATGTTCTCAAACGTGGTGCGCGGCGTGTCCAGCGAGCACATCGAGGAGGAGATCGCGGAGGTCAAAGCCCGCCACGGCGTGGCGCTCGACACCGACCTTGACGTAGCCGCGTTGCGCGAGCTGACGGCGATCTTCAAACGCGACTTCCAACAGCAGACCGGGGAGCCGTTTCCGCAGGATCCGGCTGAGCAGCTCAAGCAGGCGATCAACGCGGTGTTCGACTCCTGGGGCGGAGATCGCGCCGTCGCCTACCGGCGCATCAATCACATTCCCGACGACTGGGGAACCGCGGTAAACGTGCAGCAGATGGTCTTCGGCAACAAGGGCCAGAGCTCCGGATCGGGCGTGGCATTCAGCCGTGACGAGCTCACTGGCTCACCCAACCCCTCCGGCGACTTCCTGATCAACGCTCAGGGAGAGGACGTCGTGTCAGGCGTCCGCAACGCCCAGGAGCTGGCAGAACTGCGCGAGGTCATGCCAGAAGCCTATGCACAGCTCACCAGCATCCTGCGCAGGCTGGAAGCCCACTACGGCGACATCCAGGACACCGAGTTCACGATCGAGGACGGCCGCCTGTACATGCTGCAGACGCGCAACGCCAAGCGCCCCGCGCAGGCGGCTGTTCGCTTCGCCGTCGACGCGGTGGGCGAGGGGCTGCTCACCAAGGCGCAGGCCATCACCACGATCGACGCCTCATCGCTCGACGCGCTGCTGCACCCCACCTTCGATCGCGGCACGCCCTACAAGGTGCTGGCGCGTGGCGTCGCCGCCTCGCCCGGCGCCGCCAAGGGCGCAATCGTGTTCAGCGCCCCCGCCGCCGTTGCCGCGGCCGAGACCGGCGCCCATGTCGTGCTGGTGCGACCATTCACCGAAGCCGAGGATGTCGCCGGATTCTTCGCCGCCCAGGGCATACTCACGAGTGAGGGCGGCAAGGCATCGCACGCGGCGCTGGTCGCGCGGGGCATGGGCCGCCCGTGCGTCTGCGGCGCGAGCAGCCTCGACATCGACCTCGCTGCCGCCACCGTCCGTGTAGGTGAGGTGGTTCTTCGCGAAGGCGATCTGATCGCGATCAACGGCTCCACCGGAGACATCACAATCGATGACGTGGCACTCGTGGATCCGGAGATGGATCCCAACTTCGAGACGGTTCTCACCTGGGCCGACGAGCTGCGCACACTCGGCGTGCGCGCCAACGCCGATGTGCCCGAGGACGCGCGACGCGCCCGCGCGTTCGGTGCAGAGGGCATCGGCCTGTGCCGCACCGAGCACATGTTCATGGCAGCCGATCGCCAGCCGAAGATGCGCGCGATGATCATGGCGTCGGGCGAGGCGGACCGCCGCGCCGCGCTGGCGGAACTGCTGCCGCTGCAGCAGGCGGACTTTGAGGGTCTGTTCGAGGCGATGGAGGGCCTGCCGGTCACGATCCGCCTGCTCGACCCGCCGCTGCACGAGTTCCTTCCAAGCGAGATCGACCTGCTCGACGAATTGCGCGCTGCGCGCGGACGCGATCCGCACGAGGTCGCCGAGATCGAGCGCACGCTCAAGCGCGTGCAGGAGCTCTCCGAGTCCAACCCCATGCTCGGGACCCGAGGCTGCCGCCTTGGCATCCTCTACCCCGAGATCTACGAGATGCAGGTCGCGGCAATCATGCGCGCGGCACGCGCCGTGCGCGAGCGTACCGGCCGCGCCCCGCACACCGAGGTGATGATCCCGCTGATCAACTACGACCGTGAGCTCACATTGGTGCGCGAGTTGGTCCTGCGGATCGCTGAGCAGGAGGGAATGCGCGAAGGCAGCGATTACAGCGTGGGGACGATGATCGAACTGCCGCGCGCATGCATCGTGGCCGGGGCCCTCGCAGAACACGCCGACTTCTTCTCGTTCGGCACCAACGATCTCACCCAGACCGCGCTGGGCTTCTCGCGCGACGACATCGAGCGGACGATCATCGTGCGCTACGTGAATGAGCACATCGTGCCCTGCTCGCCGTTCGAGACGATCGACCGCGAGGGCGTCGGCGCGCTCGTGCGAATGGCCGTGGCGAACGGTCGGGCGGTCAATCCACATCTGCATATCGGCGTCTGCGGCGAGCATGGCGGCGATCCCGAGTCAATCGCGTTCTTCGCGCAGGCAGGCCTCGACTACGTGTCCTGCTCGCCGTTCCGGGTTCCGGTCGCGCGTGTCGCGGCCGCGCAGGTCGCGGCCAAAAGCTGACGCCGCGCCCCTGGCGGCGCGGCTTGCCGGCCCAGCTGACCGGGCGCACGCCGGTGCTAGGCTGATTGTGGAACA
>JBEKSK010000032.1:0-14827 GCA_049517155.1 Solirubrobacteraceae bacterium | reverse complement strand
CTGGTGCAATGCGCGCGCGAAGCGGCACTCACGCAGGCGCGCGAGACGCGTTGGCCGGCTCAGGGTCGCAGGCGGAAGGGCGGGTAGCGGTCGGTCACGAGGATGAAGGCATAGCCGACGACGCGGTTGTGCCAGCGGATCACGCCTTCGACATAGGAGAACATCCCACGCGGATAGCGGCCCGTGAACAGGATCGCGAACCACGCGCCGATCACGACCACGATTGCGCCGAGATAGAGGAAGAGGAGTGCGATGTAGTGCGGGATCGCGAGGAGCCACTTGATTAGCGGCAGCCAGCGGTTCAGCTCCTGCCGAGCGTCGGGATAGGCGAAGTCGAGGTGCACCGCCTGCTCCTCGTCGGTGGAGGGGTAGCGGTCGTTCATCAGCGCGATGTATGCGCCCACCCGGTTGGCGAAGCGCAGCAGTTGGAGATTCCAGTCAAACCACCAGCGTGGGTACTTCTGGCGGAAGACGATCATCAACAGCGGCGGCAGGAACAGCAGTCCGGTGCCGACCGCGACCGTGCTCGTGCGCGCACCGCCTCCGCTGCCACCCCACTGGGCGCTGTAGCCGCCGATGGCGCCGAGAACGATGGCGATCGGGATGACGGCAAAGATCCGCAGCGCGGAGCTGAGCCGGTTCAGTGCGCGGTCTGGGTAGTCGACCGAGAGTTGCACCGGGTACTCGTCGTTCATGGTCAATTCTCCCCCGTCCGGTGGATCGCCACTCGAGTTGGTGGCCGACTGGGCTGCCCAGGACCTTGCTTCCTGCGACGCGATGCGCGGATGTGGTTAGGCTCGCCGTGCCGACCCTGTCGCGACTCCGCGTCGAAATCGAGCGCCTGCTGGGAGCCTCTCAGCCCGGCCGACCCTACTCCTTAGTGACGCTCGATACAAGGACCGCCATCGCCGCCCGCTGCTCCGATCGCGTGCAGGCAGCGCGGTTGCTGTTCGCGCGAAGCAGCCGCGTGGTCGGGCGGGCGCGGTGTCGCTGTCGGATTTGGCGGCGGCGCTGGCTCGTCGTGAAGGTGGGGGTTGCGCGCAGCCCAGAAACGTGTAATCTACAACCATATGGTTGTAGATGGGTGGACTGACGACACGGCCGATCGCGTGTTCTTGGCGTTGGGTGCGGCGACTCGACGCGACATCCTCGCGCGGGCGATCCGCCAGGAGCAGTCGGTCTCGGCGCTGGCACGTCGCTACGAGATGAGCTTTGCCGCGGTGCAGAAGCACGTCGCGGTGCTAGAGCGAGCCGCACTGGTCACCAAGGAGCGGCGCGGCCGCGAGCAGATCGTCCGCTGCAACTTCCCGACGCTACGTAAGGCCGCCGCGCTGCTCGACGAGTACGAGCAGCTGTGGAGTGCGCGCATAACACAGATCGCCGACATCCTCGCCGGCGAGGAAGGGAGCACGACATGACGGTCATCAGCACGAACAAGGATTCGGACGCGTTGACGCTCACGCTGGTCGCGCAGTTCGATGCGGATCCGGAACGGGTCTGGGAGGTCTGGGAGGATCCGCGGAAGCTGGAGCGTTGGTGGGGTCCGCCAACGTTCCCCGCGACCTTTACCCGTCATGAGTTCACGGTCGGCGGCGAATCCCGTTACTTCATGACCGGTCCGGCAGGCGAGACGCCGCGTGGCTGGTGGCGCATCGACGCGATCGACAAGCCACGCCGCCTGGAGTTCGCGAACGGGCTCGCCGGAGAAGACGGGGAGCCGATACCTGGCGTCGAGCCGATGGCTGGCCATATCACGTTCGTGGACGCCGACGGCGGCACCCGGATGACCGTGATCACCCGTTTCACCGACGTTGAGCAGATGCAGACAATGCTCGCGATGGGCATGGAGGAAGGAATGACACAGGCGATCTGCCAGATCGACGCCCTGCTCACACCCGTCCCGGTGTGAGGTCGCGAAAACCGATTAGTTTTGGCTGTCGCGCCGGGCTTTGTTACTGATAACCCCATTCCAGGAGGACGCTAGATGAGTAAGACAGCAACGCTGGTGCGCCAGATCAGCCTCGTGTGCGTTCCGACGATCGACCAAGACCATGCGATTGGGTTCTACGAATCGATCGGCTTCGAGAAGCGCACCGACACGCCGTTTGGCGGCCGCTACCGTTGGGTCGAGGTCTACCTACCCGAGGGCACGACGGGCATCGCATTGGCACCACCGCCGCCGGGGCAGGCGGTCGAGCCGGCGCAGACCGGTATCACGCTGACGACGGACGACATCGACGCCACGCATGCCGAGTTCAGGTCACTCGGTATAGACGTCGACGCCGAGGTCGCGCGGATGGGTGATCCGGTCCCGCCGATGTTCTGGTTTCGCGACCCGAGCGGTCACTCACTGATAGTCGTCGAGCAGCGCTGAGCACCGCCGTCGCCGGTCGCGCTAGGCCTCCGGGTCAGCGTGGCCGGTAGACGTCGCGGCGGTGTCCGATCGCGACGACGCCCCGCCTGCCTCCCGGGTGGCAATCGCGTTATGTTGCAGCCGGTGCGGCTCCCGACAATTCGCATCCGAGCGTGGACGAACGCCGGACAGTTGGGCGGCATCCACCCCCGAGACGGCGTGGGATTGATCGCGCGCAACTGGCGCACCTTGTTGTGGGCGGCACCCGCGCTCGGCGCCCTGATCTACGGGGTCGTGGTGCTCGCCGAGTTCAGATCGATCATCGAGCAGATCTATCTCAACAGCGATGCGGCGGCGGCGCCCGTGCTCGGCCATCTCGCCGGACAGGTGCCGTCTGGCGCCCGAATCGTCCTGGGCAACCACCCGTGGTACGAGGAGTTCCTGTTCCTGCGGCTGACCGACGCGCTGCCGGACTACCGCCAGTTGTGGGACGTCGCGCCGATGCTGTGGAGCCTCTTTGGCCTCGCGGCACTGGGCTGGTCGGCGTGGCGTACGTTCGGGCGCTTCGCTGCCATGATCGTCGTCTGCGCGCTGGTGTGCGCCGGGGCGTTCGGGCGCTTCGCGTTCTTCACCTTCGACTGGCACGGCCTCTCGGCCGTGCACACCGTCCTGATCGGTGTGGCCCTGGTGTGGCTCGCTCCGCGAGCCGCCGCGCTGTCCTGGTGGCGGATCGTTGGACTGGCGATCGGGCTCGGCCTGATCGGCGTGCTGCCCGCGGCTTCCGACCGGCTGTTCCTCTACTGGGCGCTGATCCCGACGGTCGTGACGGTGCTCGCGATCGCCTGGCGCGGCGCGGGCCCGATGCGCGCGCGGATGGCCGCGTTCGGGATCGTGTCGGTTGGCGTATCGCTCGCGGGCGGGGCGCTGGTTGCGCATCTGCTGCGATCCGCGGACGTCACGAGTTTCCCCTTCGCATTCACTTTGGTGCCGGCTACCGGCGTGGTCAACAACATTCTGCTCACGTTCGAGAGCTACATGTACCTAGCCGGCGGATATTTCTTCGGCGCTTCTACCGGCCTGAGTGGGTTGGCGCTCCTCGCCAGCGGAACTCTCGAGGTTGCTGCGCTGGTCTTCGTGCTCGCGGAGGTGCGCCGCCGCGTCGCGCGGGCGGCGCCGCGCCCGGTTGGAGGCGACCCCGCGCTTGGTGCGCGCTTCACCTACGTCGTCTTCTGGACCGCCTGCCTGGTCACCACGACCGCCGTGTATCTGCTGACCAGCGCGCCGCAGGACGTCAACGGCGCGCGCTACATCCTCGCCGGGTACGTCGCGATCGGAGCGCTGTTGGCGCTGCTCGCCACGCGTGGCTTTCGCTGGCGGCTGGTGGTCACCGCCGCTGTCAGCCTGTTTGCGATCAGCGGCGTCTACCAGACGCTGCAACTGTCCTTCGCGGTCACCCCGCCGACGCCCGGAGCGGCGGAGGCAGGGCGCCTTCTGCGCTACGCGCGGGAGGAACATGTGTCCTACGGCTACGGCGGCTACTGGGACGCGATGGCGCTCACCTGGGAGACCAAGTTCGCCCTGCAGGTCTACCCGGTGTATGAGTGCGCGCCCGCAACCAACGGGCTCTGTCCCTTCCCCGACATTGAGATCTCGAGCTGGTACACCGCGCATCCACATGCCCGCTCCCTGCTGATCGTCGACCCCGCACAGCAGTCGCCGAGCGTGGTCGGCCCCGACGCGGCCTTCGGCACGCCGGTCGCCTCGACCACGATCGGCGATCTGACCGTCTACGTCTTCGCCTACAACCTCAACACCGCGCTCGGAGCCTGAGCAGCCCGCCGGTGCGGGCACCGGCGCGGGTCGAAGCCGCGCGTGGCCGGGAGCGCCACATGCTGCGCGGTCGCTGCCCGCCAGGAGTGCGGAAAAACCGAGCCACCGTCCTGACAGCCGTCACGTACACTCGAAACTGCCCTGCCGAGAGGAGTTCCGAACTCATGTGCCTGGCGATACCGGGACAGGTGGTCGAGCTGGTAGACGCCGAAAACCAGCTGGCAACAGTCGATGTCGTCGGCGTGCGCCGCAGCGTCAACGTCAGCCTGCTCGCCGATGAGAGCGGCGGCGTGGCCCCCGGCGACTGGGTGCTGATCCACGTCGGCTTCGCGCTCTCCAGAGTCGACGAGGATGAGGCACGGGCGACCCTGCGCCTGCTGGCGGAGATGGGCGAGCACTACGAGCAGGAGCTGGCAGAGCTGAAGGGGAGCGCGATCGAATGAGCGAGGACGCCTCGCCCGCGGAGTGCGCCCGCGACGATCAGCATTGCATCACCTGCGGCGATGGCGCGAGCGTCATGCGGGTGCTGGAGCTCGACCGTGACACGGCGCTGTGCGCCGATCTCGACGACGTCGTGCAACCCGTCGCGATCGACCTGGTGGGAGAGGTCGCCGTCGGCGACGAGCTGCTGGTGCACGCCGGCGTCGCGATCAGAGGGCTCGGAGCGCCGGCGTGAGATACGTCGACGAGTTCCGCGACGCCGAGCTGGGCCGGGCGCTGGCCGGCGAGATCGCTGCCGCGGTCGAGCCGGGCCGGCGGCTGAAGCTGATGGAGATCTGCGGCGGCCACACGCACTCGATCTACAAATACAGCCTCGACGACCTGCTGCCCGACAACGTCGAGCTCGTGCACGGCCCGGGCTGCCCGGTGTGCGTGATCCCGATGGGCCGCGTCGACGACGGCATCGCGCTCGCACACACCGAAGGCCTGATCTTCACCTGTTTCGGCGACATGCTGCGCGTGCCCGGCTCGGAGCAGACGCTGCTGGACGCCAAGGCGGAGGGGGCGGACGTGCGGATCGTGTATTCGCCGCTCGATGCGCTGCGGATCGCACGCGAGAACCCCGGCCGCGAGGTTCTGTTCTTCGCGATCGGCTTCGAGACCACGGCGCCCTCCACGGCGCTCACGCTCCGCCGCGCCAAGGCCGAGGGCATGACGAACTTCACCTGCATGTGCAACCACGTGACGATCGTGCCGCCGTTGCGCGCGCTGCTCTCCTCGCCCGACCTGCGTCTGGACGGGTTCGTCGGCCCCGGCCACGTCGCAACGGTTGTCGGCACCCGGTGCTTCGAGTTCATCCCCGCCGAGTACGGGCGCCCGATCGTGGTCTCAGGCTTTGAGCCCCTGGACATCCTGCAGTCGATCCTGATGCTCTGCCGCCAGCTGCACGAGGGCCGCTGCGAGGTCGAGAATCAGTACACGCGCGTCGTGTCGGCAGACGGCAACCCGCTGGCGCTCGCGGCCATGGCCGAGGTGTTCGAGCTGCGGCCGCACTTCGAGTGGCGCGGCCTGGGCACGATCGCGCACAGCGCGCTGGGCCTCTGCGACGCCTACCGCGAGTTCGACGCCGAGCGGCGCTTCGAGGTTCCGGGCGTCAGCATCGCCGACCCGAGGGCGTGCCAGTGCGGCGAGGTCCTGAAGGGCGTGATCAAGCCATGGGAGTGCAGGGTGTTCGGCACCGCCTGTACGCCCGAGCATGCGATCGGCACCTGCATGGTCTCGCCCGAGGGCGCCTGCGCCGCCTACTACAACTACGGGCGCATCCGCCGGCCCAAGGAGGCCGTGTGAGCGCCCCCGAGTCGTTTGCCGGCGATCGCGAGCAGCGCGTGCTCGCGATCATCGAGACGGCGAGGGCGAAGCCCGCGCGCTTTCGCGACGCGCGGATCACGCTCGCGCACGGCGCGGGCGGCAAGGCCACGCAGACGCTGATCGAGGGGCTGCTCGTCCCCGCCTTCGCCCGCCCCGGCGGCGCGCTCGCCGCACTCGGCGACGCCGGCGCGGTGGCGGCCGGCGGCGTGGCGCTGGCGATCAGCAGCGACAGCTTCGTGGTCAAGCCGCTGCGCTTTCCCGGCGGCTCGATCGGCGAGCTGGCGGTCAACGGCACCGTCAACGACCTCGCGGTGTCCGGCGCACGGGCGCTAGCGCTGACGGTCTCGCTGATCCTGGAGGAGGGCCTCGAGAGCGAGGTGCTGGCGGCTGAGGTGGCGGCAATCGCCGCCGCGGCGCAGACCGCGGGCGTCGAGATCGTGGGCGGCGACACGAAGGTCGTAGAGCGCGGCGCCGCCGACGGTATGTACATCACCACCAGCGGGATCGGCGTGATCGATCCGCGGGCCACGCTGTCAAGCGAGGCGATCGCCGCCGGCGACGTGGTCCTCCTCTCGGGCCCGATCGCCGAGCATGGCACGGCGATCATGCTGGCGCGCAACCTGTTCGAGCTGGACGCCGAGATCGAGTCAGACACCTGTTCGCTGTGGCCGGCGGTCGACGCGCTGCTCGGCGCCGCCGGCCCTGCGCTGCATTGCATGCGCGACGCCACCCGTGGCGGCGTCGCCTCGGTACTCAACGAACTGGCCCGCGCCGCCGGCGTTTCGGTGACCGTGGACGCCGCGGCGGTCCCGGTCGCGCCGAACGTCGCCGCGGCGGCGGAGCTGCTCGGGATCGACCCGATGTACATCGCCAACGAGGGCCGCTTCGTCGCCTTCGTGGCGCCGGCGGCGGCCGAACGGGCGCTGGGCGCGCTGCAAGCCGTCGCGGGCTGCGAGCAGGCCGCGATCATCGGCACCGTCGCGCAGGAGCCGCCAGGGATGGTGCTCGTGGACACCGGCTTCGGCGGCCGGCGCGTAATGGACCAGCTCGTCGGCGACCCGCTACCGCGGATCTGCTGAGGACCGCCACGGTGCATGAGCTCTCGATCGCCTCAGCGATCGTCGACACCGCGACCCGCCACGCGCAGGGACGTCAGGTCAGAGTCGTCAGCGTACGCGTCGGGCCCCTGCGCCAGGTCTCGGCGGCCTCGCTGCGCTTCTACTTCGAGATCGTGGCACGCGAGTCTGGCTGCGCGAACGCGCGGCTGGAGGTGACCGAGGTCGCCCTGCGCCTGCGCTGCCGCGACTGCGGCGAGCAGTGGGAGAGCGAGCAGCCCGAGTTCCGCTGCCCGCGGTGCCTGCCCGGTAGCGTTGAGATCCTGACCGGCGAGGAGCTCGAGGTCGACTACATCGAAGTGCAAGAGGAGTCCGAATGCATCGCACAAGGGTGAGGATCGTCGAGGACGCGCTCGACGCCAACAACACGATCGCCCGCGCCAACCGCGAGGACTTCGACAGCGCGGCCGTGCGCGTGGTCAACCTGATGAGCGCGCCCGGTGCCGGCAAGACGACGCTGCTCGAGGCGGCGCTTCGCGAACTTCTCCCGATCCGCGCCGGCGTCCTCGAGGGCGACGTCCAGGGCAGCCTCGACGCCGACCGGATCGCGCACCTGCACATACCCGTCGTGCAGCTGAACACCGGCTCGGGCTTCGGCGGCGAATGCCACCTCGACGCCAACATGGTCCGCTCGGCGCTGCCGGCGCTGCCACTGGCGCAGCTCGACCTGCTGATCGTCGAGAACGTCGGCAACCTCGTCTGCCCGGCGGAGTTTCGGATCGGCGAGGACGCGCGGGTGATGATCTCCTCCGTCACCGAGGGCGAGGACAAGCCGCTTAAGTACCCGCTGATGTTCCGCGCCTGCGAGCTGGTCGTGATCAACAAGATCGACCTGCTGGCCCACCTCGACTTCGACCTCGACCGCTTCCTTCACCACCTCGACGGCGTCCACCCCGGCGTGCCGAGGATGCTGCTCAGCGCCAAGACCGGCGAGGGCGTCGAGGCGTTTCGCGCGTGGCTGCGCGCGCTCGCCGCTCGCGAGACGCTTGCGGCGTGAGCAGCGCACGTTGACGGCGCCACGGTGAGCGACGCGGGTGGGCGCCGGCGCGTGCGCGCACGCGTCGAGGGAACCGTCCAGGGCGTCGGCTTTCGCCCCCACGCCCACCGTCTCGCGGACGAGCTGGGGTGCAGCGGCTGGGTGCTCAACGACGAACTCGGCGTGCTGGCGGAGGTCGAGGGCGATGAGCGATCGGTCGCTGCGTTCCTCGCGCGCCTGGTCGCGGAGGCGCCGCCGCTCGCGAGGATCGAGCAGGTCCGCGTGCAGGAGCTCGAGCCGAGCGGGGCAGCGGGATTCGCGATCCTCGCATCGCGCGGCGGCGGCGAGTCGCGCGCGCCGATCGCGCCCGACAGCGCGACCTGTGACGCCTGCCTGCGAGAGTTGTTCGATCCGCGCGATCGCCGCCACCGCTACCCGTTCATCAACTGCACCGACTGCGGGCCGCGCTTCACGATCATCATCTCCGTCCCCTATGACCGCCCCCGCACGACGATGGCGGGCTTCGCGATGTGCGAGCGCTGCGCGGCGGAATACCGCGATCGGACCGACCGCCGCTTCCACGCGCAGCCCAACGCCTGCCCGGCCTGCGGGCCGCGGGCGCGCCTGACCGACGCGCACGGGGCCGAGCTCGGCCCGGAGAGCGGCGTCGACGCCGTCGGCGCCGCCGCGGCGGCGCTGCGCGCGGGTGCGATCGTCGCCGTCAAGGGACTCGGCGGATACCACCTCGCCTGCGCCGCCGCCGACGAGGACGCGGTCGCGCGGCTGCGCGCGCGCAAGCACCGCGAGGAGCGGCCGTTCGCGCTGATGGCACCGGACCTCGCGGGCGCCCAGGCGCTGGTGGCGCTCGAACCCCGCGACGCCATCCTGCTGTGCTCGCGGGCACGCCCGATCGTGCTCGCGCCGCGGCGATCCGGTGGCGGGCTCGCGGCCTCGCTCGCCCCGGGCTGCGCCGATCTCGGCGTGATGCTTCCCTACTCGCCGCTGCATCACCTGCTCGCGAGCGACTTCGCCGCGGGCGCAAGCAACCCGGCCGCCGCGGCGCTCGTGATGACCAGCGGCAACGTCGCGGACGAACCGATCGCCTACCGGGACGCCGAAGCGCTCGAGCGGCTCGCAGCGATCGCCGAGCGCTTCCTCGTGCACGATCGCCCGATCCACATGCGCACCGACGACTCGGTCGCGCGCAGCACGGCGCCCGCTGACGGAGACGGGGTGCTGATGCTGCGGCGCTCACGCGGCCACGTACCGGACCCTCTCGCACTGGCGCTCGCGGGCGAGCGCCACGTGCTCGGCTGCGGAGCTGAGCTGAAGAGCACCTTCTGCGTCGCGAAGGACGCTCGCGCATGGGTCAGCCATCACATCGGCGACCTGCGCAACGTGGAGACCCTGCGCTCGTTCCGCGAGGGCATCGCGCATTTCGAGCGGCTCTTCGATGTTGCGCCCGAGATCGTCGCGCACGACCTTCATCCCGACTACCTCTCGACCCGCTACGCGCAGCAGCGCCCCGGCGTCGAGCTCGTCGCCGTGGCGCATCACCACGCGCACCTGGCCGCCTGCGCCGCCGAGCACGGCGTGCTGGGGCCGGTCGTCGGCGCCATCCTCGACGGTGCCGGCCTCGGCCCCGACGGCACGATCTGGGGCGGTGAGATTCTCGCTGGCGACCTGCGCAGCGTCGAGCGCGCCGCGCACCTTTGGCCGGTGAGGCTACCCGGCGGCGATGCCGCGGCGCGGGAGCCATGGCGAATGGCCTGCGCCTGGCTGCTCGCCTGCGAGGAGTCGCCCGCCGAGCGCGTGGCGCTGCCCGCGGCACTCGCGGGCGAGGTCACG
Source organism: Solirubrobacteraceae bacterium (assembly GCA_049517155.1). GTDB lineage: Bacteria > Actinomycetota > Thermoleophilia > Solirubrobacterales > Solirubrobacteraceae > Palsa-513. Next base: position 4,896 of record JBEKSK010000032.1, on the reverse strand, counting down.
CCGGAGCGCTGGGAGCAGGTCGCCCAGCTCGTGCGCTCGGGCTTTCAGGCTCCGGTCACGACCAGCGCCGGCAGGCTGTTCGACGCGGTCGCGGCGCTGTGTGGAGTGCGCGCGCGCGCCACCTACGAGGGCCAGGCAGCCGCGCTGCTCGAGTCAAGCTGCGACCGCAACGAGCAGGGCGCCTACCCGATGGCGCTGCTTGCGGGCGCGCCGGCGATCCTCGACGCGCGCCAGCTCGTGCGCGCCACCGCCGCCGAGCTGGCGGCGGGCGTCAGCCCCGCGCTGGTCGCAGCGCGCTTTCACAACGGGCTCGCCGACGCGGTCGCGCACGCCTGCGCGACCGTCGCCGGCGCCCGCGGCATCGACACGGCCGTGCTCTCCGGCGGCGTCTTCCAGAATCGCCGCCTGCTCGAGCGCACCGCACAGACGCTCCGGCGCAGCGGGCTGCGGGTCCTGATCCCGCGGCTTCTGCCGCCCAACGACGGCGGCATCTCCTACGGCCAGGCAGCGATCGCGACAGCGCAAAGCCGGGCCTGACGCGCGCGGTCTTGCGGCCGGAGCGCGGAGCGCTCCGAATCCAGAAATCATTCCGCCGCTAGCGGGCGGCCACGCGATCTCAGGATTCGTCGGTCTTGAAGCCAACGAGCGCGTGCGTGCCGTCGCAGAAGGGCTTGTTCGCAGACTCGCCGCAGCGGCACAGCGCGACCCGCGTGCCGGTCCACCGCGCCCTGCCGAGGCCGCTGATCAGGGTCAGGTTGCCCTCGACGAACAGCGGGCCGTCAGGCCGCGGGCGGATCTTGAGCGGGCCGCCGTGGGACTCGAGCGCCTCGCCCGCGTCGCCGATCGGTCCGCGGTCGCGGAACTGCGACCCTTCATGGCTGTTGTCGCAGAACGGCTTGTTGGCGGAGAGCCCGCAGCGGCAGAGCGCCGCGCGGGTGCCAAGGCCCGGGGAATCGGCCGGCGCGCCCTCGATCTCAAGCTCGCCGCGCGCGTAGAGCGGGCCGTTGTTGGCGACGACGATCGAGTTGGCGTCCGGCGGCGCCTCGCCGGGCCCGCCGTCGGCGCGGGTGTAGCTGAGCGCACCGGTCGGGCAGCGTTCGACGACCTCGGCGACGAAGTCGGACTGCGCGCTGTCGGGCTCACACCACGGCTGGCGGCCGCTCTCGAACAGATCTCCGCGCGCGCGCGTGCACTCACCCACGTGGATGCACAGGCGGCCGTCCCAGACCACGTCGATCGCGCTGCCCGGGTAGGTGTACTGCTCGGATTCACTCGCCATTCGCCGCTCCTGTGCTCGCCGGTTCGCAGGCGTTAGCGTAACGCGCCGCGGAGCGCCGCACGCGCGGCGTGGAATCCGCACATCCCGTGCACGCCGCCGCCGGGAGGGGTCGAGGAGGAGCAGAGCAGCAGCTTGGCGTCGGGCGTCGCGTAGGGGTTGGCACGCAGCGCCGGTCGCGCGAGAACCTGCCACAGGCTGGCGAGCCCGCCGTTGATGTCGCCGCCGACGTAGTTGGGGTTCTCGGCCTCAAGCTGCGCCGGGCCGCGCGTGGCGCGGGCGAGCACGAGGGCGCCGAAACCGGGGGCGAAGCGCTCGATCTGGCGCTCGATCGCCTCGGTCATGTCGGTGCTCGAGCCGTTCGGGACGTGGCAGTAGGCCCACAGCGTGTGCGATCCGCTCGGCGCGCGCGTCGCGTCGACCAGCGATTGCTGGGCCACGAGGACGTACGGGCGCGGTGCGATCCTGCCGCGCGCAACCGCTCGCTCGGAGGACGCGATCTCCTCGATCCGCCCGCCGAGGTGCACGGTGCCCGCCGCCCGTGCCGCCGGAGCGCTCCAGGGCACCGGCCCCGAGAGGGCGTAGTCGACCTTGAAGACCCCCGGTCCGTATTGGTAGCGCCCGAGCGCATGGCGGTAGCGCGCCGGCAGCGCCTCGCCGCAGATCGCGAGCAACTGGCGCGGTGTGACGTCGAACAGCACGGCGCGCGACGGCGGCAGCTCCGCCAGTGCCGCGACCGGCCGCCCGACCTCGACGGTGGCGCCGAGTGACTCGAGATAGGAGCCCATCGCGGCAGTGATCTGCTCGGAGCCGCCGCGGGCGACCGGCCAGCCGCAGGCGTGCCCGAGCGCCAGCAGCACCAGCGCGAACGCGGTCGTGCCGGGCGCGCTGAGCGGGCGGACCGCGTGGGCCGCCATGCCGGCGAGCAGCGCCCGGGCCGCCGGCGTGCGAAAGAAGGTGCGGGCGGTCAATCCTGCCGGCATGACGCCCAGCGCGCCGAAGCGGGCCGCCAGCAGCGGTGAGCGAGGCACTCGCGTCTGCGGGGCGAGGACGAACTCGGCGAGGCGGTCCCAATCGCTGGCGAAGCCGGCGACCAGGGCGCGGTAGGCGCGGGCGTCGGCGCCCAGGGCGTCCGCGGTCTGCTCGAGCGAGCGCTGCAGCAGGACAGCGGTGCCGTCGTCGAGCGGGTGGGCGGCCTGGACCTCAGGCTCGAGCAGCTCGAGCCCGTGGTCTGCGAGCGGCAGGGTCCGAAGGTAGGGCGAGCCGACGGCGAGCGGATGCACAGCCGCGCAGACGTCGTGGTGGAATCCGGGGAGCGTCAGCTCCGCGGTGCGCGTGCCGCCGCCGATGCGATCGGAGCCCTCGATCACGTGGACCGAGCGACCGTTGCGCGCGAGTTCGATTGCGGCGGCGAGCCCGTTGGGCCCGGCACCGACGACGACGGCGTCGACCAACGCGCTCTAGGCCCTGCGCCCGCGGCGGTGTGGCCGCGCCGGTGTGCGTAGCGGAACGCTCGGCATCTCTAGCGGAAGCCTACCGGCGCGTTCACCGGTCCCGGGCCGCTCACAGCGGCGTCGTGTAGGCGCCCGTGAGCCCGCCGTCGATCAGGAAGGTCGTCGCGTTGACGTAGGTCGACTCGTCGCTGGCGAGGAAGAGCACGCCGGAGGCGATCTCCTCGGCCCGCGCGAAACGGCCGGGCGGCAGGTGCACCATCCGCCGGGCCGCGCGCTCAGGGTCCTTGGCGAAGAGCTCCTGCAGCAACGGCGTGTCGACCGGCCCGGGGCAGAGCGCGTTCACGCGCACGCCCTGGCGGGCGAACTCGACGCCGAGTTCACGCGAGAGCGCGAGCACGCCGCCCTTGGATGCGGTGTATGAGATCTGCGAGGTCGCGGCGCCCATCACGGCGACGAACGAGGCGGTGTTGATCACCGAACCGCCGGAGGGATCGTTGGCAAGCAGGTGCGGAATGCCGTGCTTGCAGCAGAAGAAGACGCTCTTGAGGTTGACGTCCTGCACCCGCTGCCAGGTCTCGAAGCTCGTGTCGAGCACCGAGGCATCATCGGTCGGCGAGATCCCGGCGTTGTTGAACAGCACATCGATCCGCCCGAACTCCCCGCGCGCGCGCGCGTAGAGGCCGATCACCTGCTGCTCGTCGGTGACGTCGACCTCGAACGACAGATCACCGGGCGAGCCCGGGAGCAGATCAACACCGACGACCTTCGCCCCCTCGCGCGCGAACAGCTCAGCGGTGACGGCACCGATCCCGCCGCGGGCGCCGGTGATCACGCAGACCTTCCCCTCCAGGCGGCTCATGATGTCGCGAAGAAGATCGTCTTGACCTCGGTGTAGGCATCGAGCGCGTGGGGGCCCAGTTCGCGGCCGTAGCCGGACTGCTTGAAGCCCCCGAACGGCGTGCTCACACGGACCGAGCTGTTGGAGTTGATCGACAGGTTGCCCGACTCGATCGCCCGCGCCACGCGCAGGGCGCGCGCTCCGTCGCGGGTCCAGATCGAGCCGGAGAGCCCGTAGATCGTGTCGTTTGCGAGCGTCACTGCGTCCTCCTCGTCGCGGAACGGAATTACGGCCACGATCGGCCCGAAGACCTCGTCGCGCAGCACTCGCGCATCGCGCGAGCTGGGCGCGAGGATCGTCGGTGCAAACCAGAAGCCGGGGCCCGCCGGCGCGCTGCCGCGGCACACGACCGCCTCGCCGTCGTCGAGGAACGACGCGACCGCATCGCGTTGGCCGGCGGAGATCAGCGGGCCCATCTCGGTGGCGGGGTCCAGCGGGTCGCCCACCCGGATCGCGGTCACGTGCTCTGCGAAGAGGGCCGTGAAGGGGTCAAAGGCGGACTCCTCGATCAGCACGCGCGAGCGCGCGCAGCAGTCCTGGCCGGCGTTGTCGAAGACGGCCCAGGGAGCGGCCGCGGCGGCCGCCTCGAGGTCCGCGTCGGCGAAGATCACGTTGGCCGACTTGCCGCCGAGCTCGAGCGTCACGCGCTTGATCGTGGCCGACGCGGCGGCAGCGATCGAGCGGCCCACCTCGGTTGAGCCTGTGAAGGCGATCTTGGCGACGTCGGGATGCTCGACGAGCCGCTGGCCGCAGGTGCGGCCGGGACCTACGACGACATTGATGACGCCCTCGGGGATGCCGGCATCGAGCGCGAGCGCCGCGAAGCGCAGGGCCGACAGCGGCGTCAGCTCGGCGGGCTTCAGCACGACGGTGTTGCCCGCGGCGAGCGCCGGCCCGAGCTTCCAGGCGGCGATTGCCAGCGGGAAGTTCCAGGGCACGATCAGGCCGACGACGCCGACCGGTTCGCGCACCGTGAAGGCCTGCCCGCCCGCGACCGGGATCGTGTCGCCAAGCAGCCGCTCGGGCGCGCCCGAGTAGTAGCGGATCGTGTCGACCACCATCGCGATCTCGCCGCGCGCCGCGCCGATCGGCTTGCCGGCGTTGCGCGCCTCGAGCAGCGCGAGTTCCTCGAGATGCGACTGCAGCGTGTCGGCGAGGGCGCGAAGCATCGCCGCCCGAGTCCCCGGCGCCAGGGCTCGCCACGCGGGCAGCGCCCTCCTCGCGCGGGAGACGGCCTCATCCACCTCGGCCGTCCCCGCGCGGGGAAC
>JBEKSK010000031.1:0-14854 GCA_049517155.1 Solirubrobacteraceae bacterium | reverse complement strand
TGCCCGAGCAGCGTCTCGGACACCATCCGGTAGTTGGAGTCGGCGTCCGCCGGCCCGACGCAGCGCTCGTCCCCGAACCACAGCTCGACGGCGCTCCAGTCGTGCAGGTGCAGCTGCGCGTAGGCGCCGGCCGGAGTGGTGCCGCCGGCAAGCGCCAGGTGGGCCTGGCCTCGCGCGGCCAGCGTCGCTTCGAGCAGTTCGGCGATCAGCCGCGCGGCGCGCGCCGCGACGGCCTCGCCGTCGGCGGCCCGGATCACGGTTGGCGCGCTCAAGTGAGCATCCCGGCGGCGGCGTCGAGCGCGTCGCGATAGGTCGGGTCACGCAGAAGCGACTGCCGGATTCCCTCGCCGAGGATCCCGCCCTCGCCGCGCGAGGCGCCGAGCAATCGCCAGCGCCGCTCGCCCCCGCCGGCATCGCGTCTGGTGCTCGTCAGCCCGCCGGGCCCGCGGTCGAGCGAGAGCTCGCTGCCATCGCGGAAGCGGATCGTGATCCCGCCGAGGCCTGGTACGTCCTGCACGACGGACTCCAGCGTCACCGCGACCTCGCCCATCGCCCCGGTCGCCCGGCCGTGGCCGTCGCGGGTGAGCTGCCCGCGTGTCCAGCCCAGGCGCGAGGTCAGCCACCCGCACAGCAGCAGCGCCGAAGCTCCGGACTCGGCGACGTTGCGGATCTGGATCGCGGCGATATCAGCCAGTTGGGACCGGCGCAGCGGCTGGTCGAAGAGGGCGGCGATCCGCTCGCGCCAGGGCGTCGAGCGCAACCAGGCGAGATCGACGACGTAGCGCTGGGCGAGCAGGCTCTGGGCGCGTCGCAGTGCGCCGGCGACGTCGGGGTCCTCGACCGAGTCAAGCAGCACGCACTGCGAGAGACCTCGCAGGGCCTCGACCGCCCGCCAGTGCCCGTGCGGGGCCCACACCACCGTCGTGAGGTCGGTGATGACCAGGGGGTCGACGATCGTGTCGAGGTGCTCGAGGTGGCCGGGGCCGACGTCGAGGATCACGGTTTCGTGCGTCAGCACCTGCTGGCCCTCCAGCGGCGTTGAGTCCGCCGCGATCGTCGCCACGGCATCGATCGTGCGCCGACCCTCGCTGACGGCGCAGACGATCGTGCGCGACGGGTGGTAGCGCCCCACGCGCCGAAGGCGGTTGGCGATCTCGCCGCTCCACTGGCGCTCGACGATGCAGATCAGGTTCAGCACACGTGCGGGCACGTAGCCGTCACTCTCGTTGTGGCGCTCGATCAGCAGCTCGCGCAGCGCGGCCTCGATTGCCGCCGGCGTGGTGTTCTCACCCGCCCATACGGTGTCGTTGACGGTCGCCATCGACCCCCGCTCAGCCTCCGGCGCCGGCCCAGCCAGCTGTGGGAGCCCCGGTCGCGGCCACTCAGATGGCCCGCCACTGGTGGCCTTCGAGGAGCAACTGGTCGGCCTCCGCGGGGCCCTGCGTGCCCGATGCGTACTGCGGCAGCCGGCCGCCGTGGGCCGACCATGCCGAGACGATCGGGTCGCAGATCCGCCACTGCGCCTCGACTTCGTCGTTGCGCGTGAACAGCGTCGCCTCGCCCCGCATCGCATCGAGGATCAGACGCTCATAGGCCTCCGGGGACTGCGACAGGAACGCGGTGCCGTAGAGGAATTCCATGTTCACGGGGCGGATCCGCATGCGCGTCCCCGGGATCTTCGCGCCGAGCGACAGCGACACCCCCTCGTTGGGCTGGATCGTCATCACGAGCTGGTTGGGCCGCACACCGAGCGACCCGTCCTGCTCAAAGGCCAGGTGGGGCACCGGGCGCAGTGTCACGGCGATCTCGGTGACCTTGCGCGCGAGCCGCTTGCCGGTGCGCAGATAGAAGGGCACGCCCGCCCAGCGCCAGTTGTCGACCTCCAGGCGCAGCGCGGCGTAGGTCTCGGTGTGGGAGTCGGCCGGCACGCCGTCCTCCTGCAGGTAGCCATCGACCTGCTCGCCGGCACTCACCCCGGGGCCGTACTGCGCGCGCACGCTGATCTGGTCAAGCTCCTGCGGTTGCGGTGTGCGGATCGCGTGCAGCACCTTGACCTTCTCGTCGCGCACGTCGTTGGCGGCGAAGGTCACGGGCGGCTCCATGCACAGCAGCGTCAGCAGCTGCATCATGTGGTTCTCAACCAGATCGCGCAGCGCGCCGGCGTGGTCGTAGTAGCCGGCACGGCTGCCGATGCCGATGTCCTCGGCGGCCGTGATCTGAACGTGCGCGATGTAGTTGCGGTTCCACAGCGGCTCGAACATGCCGTTGGCGAAGCGGAACGCGAGCATGTTCTGCACGGTCTCCTTGCCCAGGTAGTGGTCGATGCGGAAGACCTGGCTCTCGTCGAACACCGAGAGCACCTCGGCGTTCAGTGCGCGCGCCTGCGCCAGCGAGGTCCCGAAGGGCTTCTCGATGATCACGCGCACGTCGGCGTGCTCGGAGTTCGCGAGTCCCGCAGCGCCGAGCGCCCCGACGATCACGGAGAAGAACTCCGGCGCCGTCGAGAGATAGAACGCGCGCGACATCGGCTCGCCGTCGGCATCGTCGAGCTCCGCGAGCGCCGCCCCAAGGGCAACGTATGTCGCGTCATCATCGAAGGCGCCGGCGACGTAGCGGAGCTCGTCCAGCAGGCCGCTCAGCACGCTCTCGTCAGGTGGGGTGCGCGAGAACGCGCGGATCGATTCGGCCGCCATCTCGCGGTAGGCGTCGTTCGAGAGCTCGCCGCGTGAGACGCCGATCAGATTGAACTGTCCCGGCAGCGCTCCCTCGTGGGCAAGGTTGTAGATGGCCGGCAGCAGCTTGCGCTTCGCCAGGTCGCCTGTCGCGCCGAAGATCACGAGGTTCGTCGGCGCGACGGGCAGGCGCTCCAGTCCCGCGGCGAGCGGGTTCGGTCCAGTTTCGGCCAGTGTCACGTACCGCTCTTCTTCACCGCGTGGCCACCGAACTGGTTGCGCAGGGCCGCCAGCACGCGGGCGCTGTAGTCGCCCAGTTCGCGCGAGTAGAAGCGGCTGTTCAGCGCGGCACTCAGCGCCGGCGTCGGCACGCCGTGATCGATCGCGTCCTGCAGCGTCCAGCGTCCCTCGCCGGAATCCTCGACCCAGCCCTCGAGTCCGGCCAACTCGTTGCCGTCGGTCTCGAACGCGCGGGCCGCAAGTTCGCACAGCCACGAGCGGATCACCGAGCCCTGGTTCCACAGGTGGGCGATCTTGGCGTTGTCGAGCTCGAACTCGGATTGCTGGAACAGCTCGAAGCCCTCGGCGTAGGCCTGCATCAGCCCGTACTCGATCGCGTTGTGGACCATCTTCACGTAGTGGCCTGCACCGCTCGGGCCGAAGTGCTCCCAGCCGCGTGCCCCGATCGCCGCGACCGCGTCCGGTGCGGTCGGCGGAGCCAGGACGTCGAGGATCGGCGCCAGCCGCCTCACGGCCTTGACGGGGCCGCCGACCATCATGCAGTAGCCGACCTCCAGGCCCCAGACGCCGCCGCTGGTGCCGACGTCGACGTAGTGGATCTTCTGCTTGCGCAGGGCACCCGCGCGCGTCTTGTCGTCCGTCCACTTGGAGTTGCCGCCGTCGACGATCGTGTCGTCGGGGTCCATCAGCTTCGCGAGCGCGTCGACCGTCTGCTGGGTCGCCTCGCCGGCGGGCACCATGATCCAGACCGTTCGCGGCGGCTCGAGCGCCTTGACCAGCGCGCGAAGGCTGTTCGCGCCGCGGGCGCCGGTCTTGGCCGCACGCGCCACGGCCTGCGCGTCGAAGTCGAACGCGACGACGTCGTGGTCGGAGTCGCGGCGGATCCGCGCGACCATGTTGCCGCCCATCTTGCCGAGCCCGACGAAGCCGATCTGCATCAGAGCATCTCCTTGATCCGATTGTGAAGCTCGCGCAACGCGCTCGCCGGGTCGCCTTCCAGCACGACGATCTCGGCCGGCAGGTGGTGCGAGCGCAGGGTCTCCAGATCGCCGATCGCCTGGGCGCTCTTCAATGTGCGGAAGGAGTAGGGGGCCCCCGGGATCTCGGCGTCGGGACCGCTGTCGGCGATCAGCGACAAAAAGCGCCCGACCGGCGCTCCGCCCTTGTGCAGCTGGCCGGTCGAATGCAGGAAGCGCGGGCCGTAGCCGAACGTCGTCGCAAGCTTCGTGCCTGCGAGCAGCGTCGCCCGCAGGGCCGCTACCTGCTCGTCGAACTCGACTGACGGCTCCACGTAGCCCATCAACGCGATGTAGCTGCCGGGCGCGCCGGCGGTCAGCAGGGCGCGCAACGCGTCGTCGTCGGCTGACGCTATCGCCGGCAGCGGGAGCGCGGCGAGCACGCGTTTGGTCGCGTCCTTGGCCTCCTGGACGTTGGGCTGGTCGAAGGGGTTGATCTCGAGCACCCAGCCGGCGACTGCGGTCGCGAACTCGGCGAGGAAGAACATGCGGCCGAGATCCTCGCTCCCGTTCACCGACAGCGTGAGCGTGGGGTGTCCGGCCGCGCCGAGTGCGTCCACGCGGGCATCCGTGTCGGCGCTTGCGCGCTCGTCGTCGCGCAGATAGACGAAGACGCGGTCGGAGCCGTAGCTCTCGGGCTCAAGCAGCGGCTCGTCGGCCACGGGCAGGATCCCGCGGCCCTGCTTGCCGGTGCTCTCGGCCACGAGCTGCTCCACCCAGAGTCCGAAGCTCGAGACGGGATCGCCGACGACGAAGGTCAGCTTGTCGCGGCCATGGCGCGCGAGCTCGCCGATCGCCAGTCCGAGCCACAGGCCCGGGTTGCTCTGCGTGCCGTCGAAGTGCGCGCACTCCTGTTCGGCGAGCACCGCGCGCTCGAGCACGGCGTGCAGCGGCGCGCCGATCAGCGCGGCGGGGACGAGGCCGAACAGTGACAACGCCGAGTAACGCCCGCCGATGTTCGGATCGTTCTCGAAGACGGCGCGGAAGCCGTGTTCGCGCGCCAGCTGAAGCAGCGAGCTGCCCGGGTCGGTGATCGCGACAAAATGACTGCCGTCGGGCACCAGCGAGTGGAAGTGCTCGAACAGCGACAGGGTCTCGATCGTGCCGCCCGACTTGGTCGAGACGACGAACAGGGTGCGGTCGAGGTCCAGCGTCTGCGTCAGATCGAGGATCGCGGCAGGGTCCGTCGAGTCGAGCACGTGAAGCGCGAGCGCCTCCTCGGTCGCGCCGAACGTGCGCCAGAGCACCTCGGGCGCCAGGCTCGAGCCACCCATCCCGAGCAGCACGGCGTCTGTCAGGCCGTCGCTCGCGCAGCCGCGGGCGAACTGCACCAGCTCGTCGGCGCGCTCGGCCATCGCGTCGGAGATCGTCAGCCAGCCGAGGCGGTCGCCGATCTCGGCAACACCCGGCCCGCCCCACAGCGACTCGTCCTTTGCCCAGACCCGGCGCGCCACGCGCTCGTCGACGGCCCTGGCCACGCGGCTCGCCACGGCAGCCGAGAGCTCGCTGTCGATCACCGCCGCGATCGCCGGCGGCCGGCCGGTGAGGACCGTCTGTCGCGCGCTCTCGATCCCGGCGAGCAGCTTGTTCATGGGTTCGACGAAGGCGGCGATCCCCTGCTGCAGCAGCGTCGCCGTGACGTCGGCCATGTCGATGCCGGCCGCCGCGAGCGCCGCGAGCGCCGGCCCCGCGTCCTGGCGGGCGGTTCCCTGGACCACCGTGGCGCGCTCGGCCGCGGCGAGCAGCGTCTTCATCGGCATCGTGTTGACGGTGTCCGGGGCGATCAGCCCATCGACGTAGAGCGTCTCGGGGTAGGCCGGGTTCTTGACGCCTGTCGACGCCCACAGCGGCCGCTGCACGAGCGCCCCGGCCGCGCGCAGCGCGGCGAAGCGCTCGCCGAGGAAGATCTGCTCGTAGCGAGCGTATGCGGCGCGCGCGTTGGCGAGCGCGGCGGTGCCCGCAAGGTCGCTGCGCCCGAGGGCCGCGAGGCGCTTGTCGACCTCGGTGTCGACCCTCGACACGAAGAAGCTCGCAACCGAGTGGATCTCGAGCGGGAGACCCTCGGCGGCGCGCCGCTCGAGGCCGCGAATGTAGGCCTCGGCAATCTGGGCGTAGCGCTCGACGCCGAACAGCAGGGTCACATTGACGTTGATGCCCTCGAAGATCGCCTGCTCGATCGCGGGCACGCCGGCCTCGGTGCCGGGGATCTTGATCATCACGTTTGGGCGGTTCAGCCGCGCCCAGTAGTCGCGCGCTTGAGTCAGCGTCGCGTCCGTGTTGTTGGCGAGCGTCGGCGCGACCTCGAAGGAGACGAATCCATCGCCGAACTCGTCGTAGACGCTTCGCAGCACGTCGGCGGCGTCCTGGACGGGGGTTAGGGCGAGGCGCTCGTAGAGCGCCACGGCGTCGAGGCCTTCGTGTGCCAGTTCCGCCAGCGCATCGTCGTAGTCGTCGGAGCCGAGGATCGCCTGCTCGAAGATCGCGGGGTTGGAGGTGACGCCGCGCAGCGAACATTCGTCACGCAGGCGTGCAAGCTCGCCGCTCGAGATCAATCCGCGGCGGATCTGATCGAGCCAGGGCGCCGTTCCGGCGGCCGCGAGCGCGGCGAGGTTGGCGTTGACGGTGTGGGGTGCGGTTGCCATGTCTGGTGCCTTTCAGCTGCTCAACAGTGCGTGGGCCTGCTCGACGATTGCATCCGCCGTGATGCCGAAGTGGGCGTAGACGTCCGCCGCCGGGGCGGAGGCTCCGAACGAGCGCATGGCGATGATCGCGCCGCGCTCTCCCGTCCAGCGATCCCAGCCGAACGGGCTGGCGGCCTCAACCGCGATGCGCGGCGTTCCCGCCGGACCGAGCACACGCTCGCGCTCGGCTGCCGGCTGGGCCTCGAAGGTGTCCATGCACGGCATGCTGACGACCCGCGCCGCGATGCCCTCGGCCGCGAGCGCCTCCGCGGCCTCCAGGCACAGCGACACCTCCGAGCCGGTGCCGATGAGAACCACGGCTGCGGCGTCGTCGGTCTCCCGCAGGATGTAGGCGCCGCGCTCGATCGCATCGTCGGGGACGAGTTCGGGGTCGAGCACGACCAGCGCCTGGCGCGACAGGGCGAGCACCGTGGGCGTCTCGCTGGCGCGCAGCGCAAAGCTCCAGGCGAGGGCCGTCTCGTGTGCGTCGGCCGGTCGCACGACGTTGATGTTGGGTGTGGCGCGCAGTGCCGCGAGCTGCTCGATCGGCTGATGCGTCGGGCCGTCCTCGCCGACGCCGATCGAGTCGTGGGTGTAGCAGAAGATGCTCGGCAGCTCCATCAGCGCGGCGAGCCGGATCGCGCCCTTCATGTAGTCGGAGAAGATCAGGAACGTCGCTCCGTAGGGACGCAGCCCGCTCAGCGCGAGGCCGTTGACGATCGCGCCCATCGCGTGCTCGCGAATGCCAAAATGAAGATTGCGCTCGCCGAACGATCCGCGCTCGATGTTGCCGCCGCCGTCCACGAGCGTCAGCGTGGAGGGCGCAAGGTCGGCCGCCCCGCCGATCATCGACGGCACGAGTGCGGCCGCGATCTGGATCACCTCCTGCGAGGCCTTGCGCGTTGCCATCTTCGTGCCCGGCTCGAAGCGCTTGAGCAGTCCTGGCGGAAGCTCCGGGGCCCGGCGCTCGACGATCGCGGCGAGTTCGTCGGCAAGCTCTGGAAAGGCCTCGCGGTAGGCGACGAGCCGCTCGTTCCAAGCCTGCTCCTCCTCCTCGCCGCGCCCGACGCTGGCGCGGCAGTGCTCGAGCGCCTCGGACGGAACGTAGAAAGCCGGCTCGGTCGGCCAGCCGTAGACCTCCTTGGTCAGCCTGACCTCCTGCTCGCCAAGCGCCGAGCCGTGCGCGCTGGCGCTGTCCTGCTTGTTGGGTGAACCCTGCGCGATGTGCGTGCGGGCGATGATCAGCGACGGGCGCTCGAGCACGGCCATCGCAGCACGCGCCGCCTCCTCGATGCGGTCAAGCGAGAGGTCCTCGCCGAGATGCTGGACATGCCAGCCGTAGGCTTCGTAGCGAGCGCCCACGTCCTCGCTGAAGGAGAGCTCGGTGTCGCCCTCGATCGAGATGTGGTTGTCGTCATAGAAGGCGATCAGGCGTCCGAGCCCGAGGTGACCGGCGATCGAACTGGCCTCCGAGGAGATGCCCTCCTCAAGGTCGCCGTCGGAGGCGATCGTGAAGGTGTGGTGGTCGATGATCTGGTGTCCGTCGCGATTGAAACGAGCTGCCAGCAGGCGCTCCGCGAGGGCCAGCCCGACGCACGTGGCGATGCCCTGACCGAGCGGCCCCGTCGTCGCCTCGATGCCCGGCGCAGCCCCGTACTCGGGGTGACCGGCGCAGGGCGAGCCGAGCTGGCGGAAGTTCTCGATGTCCTCAAGCTCCAGGCCGTAGCCGCAGAGGTAGAGCATCGCGTAGAGCAGCATCGACGCGTGCCCGCACGAGAGCACGAAGCGATCGCGGTTCGGCCATGCCGCGTTGGCCGGGTTGTGGCGCATCACGCGGGTGTAGAGCGTGTAGGCCACGGGAGCGAGCGCCATCGGCGTCCCGGGGTGACCGGAGTCCGCCTTCTGCACGGCGTCCATCGCGAGCGTGCGGATCGTGTTGACGGCGAGGTCGTCGAGGGCGCTCGCGCTGGGGGCTGTGCTCATCTGCCTTCTCCGTTCTGACGCTTGAGTTCGCTGCGCGCGAGCAGCGCGGCGCCGCGGACACCGGCCTGCGGCCCGGACCGGGCGACGCGGATCTCGGTTGCGGTTCCGACTCCGTGGAGCACGTATTCGAGCGCGACGGCCCGGGCCGGTCCGACGAGCAGCTCCCCCGCTGACGATACGCCACCGCCGATCGCGACGACCTGTGGGTCGAAGGTGTTGATCGCGTTCGCCACGCCGACGCCGAGCCGGCGTCCGAGTGTGGCCACGCACTCGACCGCTACGGCGTCGCCGTCCATCGCCGCGGCGACCGCGTCCGGCCCGCCGACCGCTCCTTGTTGTGCGAGCGTGCGTCCCAGTGCCGAGTCGGGGTTCGCCTGCGCGGCCTCGCGCGCGAGGCGGTCGAGCACGTGTCCGGCGGCCAGCGACTCGAGCGATCCCGGCTGCGGGAAGGCGGCCTGCGCGGGCGGGATCTGCTCGTCGATCGCAACGAGCGTCATCCCGAGTTCGCCGGCGGCGCCGGTGGCGCCGCGATAGGAGCGTCCGTCGATCACGATCCCACCGCCGACCCCCGTGCCGACGGTGAACATCACGAGGCTGTGTACATCGAGGCGCCCGTCCTCGTCATGGGCCTCCGCCAGCGCAGCGACGGTCGCGTCGTTGTCGACGAACACCGGCAGGCCGAGGCGATCGCTCAGCACCGCGCGCAGCGGGACGTCCTGGAGCGGGACATTGACGCTCGAGCGCGCGCGGCCGGTCGCGAACTCGACGACCGAAGGGATGCCCACGCCAACCGCCGACGGCACCTCGCCCGCGGCCACCGCCTGCACCTGGGCGACGATCTGAGCGATCAGGGCCTCCGCGCTCGCGCGGTTGGTCGGCGCCACCAGTGGTTCCCCGGTGGCGGTTGCGCGAAGTGCCGCGACCGACGTCTTGGTGCCGCCGACATCGACGCCGATCACGAAACTGTGCGCGCTCATTCGCTGGCAAGCTATCAGCAGGATTGAGCGTGGCCGTGAATGTCGCGCGACCGGCGCGCGCCGTCGCCTCGGCCGGTTGGCGCGGGTGTATACGCTGAGCGCCGTGACCGATCATCCGAGCAACACGCCGCCGGATCGCAACCTCGCGCTGGAGCTGGTCCGCGTGACGGAGGCGGCGGCGCTCGGGGCCTCGCGACTGATCGGCCGCGGCGACAAGGAGGCGGCCGACCAGGCGGCGGTCAATGCGATGCGACACATGCTCGACAGCGTGCACATGGACGGCGTCGTGGTGATCGGCGAGGGCGAGAAGGACGAGGCGCCGATGCTCTTCAACGGCGAGCGGATCGGCGACGGCAGCGAGCCGGCCGTCGACATCGCCGTCGACCCCGTCGAGGGCACCACGCTGACGGCGCGCGGTATGCCGAGCGCGCTCTCGGTGATCGCGCTCTCCCCGCGCGGCACGATGTTCGACCCGGGGCCGTGCGTCTACATGGAGAAGATCGCCGGCGGCGCCGAAATCGCCGACCTGCTCGACCTCGACCGGCCGATCGGCGAGACGGTGGCGCTGGTCGCAGCCCGCAAGGGGATCGACGTGGCCGATGTCACCGTCGTGCTACTCGATCGTCCACGCCACGCGCAGGCGATGGCGGCGATCCATGCGGCGGGCGCGCGCGTGCGGCTGATCAGCGACGGCGACGTCTCGGCGGGGATGCTCGCCTGCAGCGAGCGCTCGCCGGTCGATCTTCTCTGGGGCATCGGGGGCACGCCGGAGGGTGTGCTGACGGCGGCGGCGATCAAGTGCATCGGCGGCCAGTTGCTCGGGCGCCTGTGGCCGCGCGACGACCGCGAGCGCCAGGCGGCGATCGACGCCGGCTACGACCTCGAGCGCGTGCTCGACTGCAACGACCTGGTGGCCGGCGACGACTGCTTCTTCTCCGCGACCGGGATCACCGACGGCGATGTGCTCCAGGGCGTGCGCTACCAGGGTGCCACGGGCGCCACCACGGAGTCGCTCGTGATGCGCTCGCGCTCGGGCACCGTGCGCCGGATCCACGCACGCCACGACCGCGTCAAGCTGCGCAGCTACTGAGCGCCGCCGCCCTGGCCGCGGAAGCGGCCGGTGCGCGACTCGGCCAGGTCAAGGCGCGCCAGGGAGCGCAGAAAGCCGTGCGTCACGAGCACGTGGATCGCCGACTGCGTCGCGGCGTAAAGGCGGGGGCTGATGGCGTTGGCGATCGCCGGGTAGAAGCTCAGCACGGCGATCTCGACGTGGATCGCCTGGTAGTCGGGGTCAGGGTCGGGCAGGCGGCGCACGTCGATCTGGAGGAAGCCGCCGCGGCGGTCCTGGCGGTGCGACACGAGCGCGCCGCCGCGGATCTGCCAGCGCACGACGCCGCGCTCGTCGGTCAGCTCGTAGGCCGGCGGGTCGAAGCCGATCAGCACGAACGGGCGGCACAACAGCACGACGGCGCGATCGTGCTCGCTGTAGGCGACGCGGATCAGTCCGAGCGATGAGCGTTCGAGGAAGCGCCAATAGGTGCGGGCCAGGCGCTCGAGTGACGCCGGCGACCACAGCGCGACGAGCGCCGGCGACGGGATCCGCAGCTCGGCCGCCTGGACCGAGCGGGCAGCGCCGTCCGCGTCGATCGTCGGCGCGCCTTCGGGATCGACGATCGTGATCGAGGCCGGAAGCGCGGCACGACGGCGAACGACGACGGCCCACGCGAACGCGAGCACGGCGACCAGCGGCGCGATCAGCAGCACCATCGTCCGCGGATGCTCTCAGCTGGCGTGGGCGTCTGCGTCGGCGGCCCGGAGCGGCGTTGGGCGCTCCGCGCGGTCGCTCAGCCGCGCTGCGCGCAGCCGCTCAGCTTCAAGCGCTGGGCGCGGTTGCGCCGCCGACGAGCGAGGTGCCGGCGAAGCCGGTCGTGCCGGTCGCGCCCGTGGCGCCGGTGGGCGAGCCGCTGGGGCTGACGAAGCTGGCCGGAGCGATCAGCGAGCCGCTGAGCGAGAGCATGGCGACGGGTACGGTCTCGGTGATGCCGAGCTCCTGGGCAGCGGCGTGGGTGAGGTCGATCGTCGCGCCGTTGGCGTAGGGGCCACGGTCGATCACCGGCAGCGTCAGCGACCGCCCGTCGTAGGTCAGCGAGACCGCCGTGCCGCAGGGGAGGGTTCGGTCGGCTATCCCGACCATGGAGCGCGTGAGCTTCTCGCCGCACGCGGTGCGGTTGCCATAGAACCCGGGTCCGTACCAGCTGGCGAAGACCTCCTGATAGACCGCGAGTGTGGCCTGAGGCGTCGCCGTCACCGAGCTGGCCGAGGCCGTGTCGGAGGCGACCACGCGCAGCGTCAGCGCCCCGGCGCGGCTCGCGCGCCAGCTGATCGCGAAGGCGCCCGCGGCATTCGCCTGTGCGCGGAGAACCGTCGACCATGAGCCGCGGCCCTGGCGGACCTGCAGCCAGACGGTGCGCCCGGCGTCGACGGGCGCGAGCGTGCCGCTGATCACGGCGACCTGGTGCTCGAGCAGGGACGCGGGCGCTACGGCGAGGGCCCCGGCGACGGCGGTCGGCGCAGCGATGGCGGGGCCGCTCGCGGTCGGTTCACCCGGCGCCGTGGCGCCGCCGTCGGTGGCGGCGCCGGCGGCGGCGGGCAGCGTCAGAAGCCCGGCGCAGAGGCCGGAAATCGCCCATCGAATGGCTGTTCGCGCGCGCACCATGCACTCACTGCCCGCTACCGTCGCCTACGGGGTGAGCTGTCGGGCTCGCGCGCTCTGCGCTACGGCCGCGCGATGCGGCCGATTCGCCCCAGCGGAAAGCGGCTCCGCGGTGGTTCCCCCGTCCAGCCTGCGCGGACGCAGGGTGGTTCGGCGTGGTGGCGCGAGTATAAGCGGAGATAACACGCCGTGTAAAGGCGGCGACGGCGTGCGGCGCCGGCTCCCGGATTCGTCCGCCGCGAGATTAAATCCTGCATTGGAATGGAAACGTGCAACCTTCTCGTGCGTTATGCGTATTAGGAGTGGCGAAACAGCCCGCGGTGGGCGTCCGCCAACGTTGACTACACAAAGTAAAGCGCGTAGAATCCCGACAGACGTTTGAGCTTCGCGGTGTGCGGGGAGCCCCCGCCCCAGAGCGCTTGAGCGGCTCTCTCAACAATCGCACGCGGCCCAGCCCCCCGACGGTGCTCGCTCGTCTGCGCGACGGAAACGGAACGAAATGTCAGTAGCGGAACTGCAGGAGCTCGAAGAGGTCAAGGGTCTGGTCGCCAAGGGCCAGCAGGTCGGCGTACTCAGCTACGCCGAGATTCAGGGCGCGGTCTCCGAGCTCGATATGGACGAGGCCGACATGGAGGAACTGCACGGCTTCCTCGAGCGGTCCGAGATCGAGCTCGTCGAAGACATCGACCCGGCCACCGCCGCGGGCTCGGAGGTGGAGCGCGCGCCGGACAAGCGCGGCCGCCGCAAGGCGAAGACGGCGCTCGACCTGAAGCCGGACATGACCACCGACTCGCTGCAGCTGTTCCTGAAGGACATCGGCAAGGTCCGCCTGCTGACCGCGCAGGAAGAGGTCGACCTCGCCAAGCGCATCGAGCGCGGCGACCTCGACGCCAAGCAGAAGATGGTCGAGTCCAACCTGCGACTCGTCGTCTCGATCGCCAAGAACTACCGCAACCAGGGCCTGCCGTTCCTCGATCTGATCCAGGAAGGCACGCTCGGGCTGGTGCGCGCCGCCGAGAAGTTCGACTACCGCAAGGGCTTCAAGTTCTCGACCTATGCCACCTGGTGGATCCGCCAGGCGATCGCCCGCGCGCTCGCCGACAAGGCGCGTACGATCCGCATTCCGGTCCACGTCGTCGAGAAGCTCAACAAGATCGGCCGTGCCGAGCGCAAGCTCGTCACCGAACTGGGCCGCGAGCCGACGCCGGACGAGATCGCCGCCGTCACCGGCATCGACCCGGACGAGGTCGATTCGATCAAGCGCTCGGCGCAGGCCCCGGTTTCGCTGGAGAAGCCGGTCGGCGACGAGGAGGAGTCCGAGTTCGGCCAGTTCATCGCCGATGAGCGCGCCGAGTCTCCCTACGAGCGGGCCGCCGAGATCCTCACCAAGGAGGCGCTGCGGGAGGCACTCGAGAACCTGTCCTACCGCGAGCGTCGCGTGCTGGAGCTGCGCTACGGCCTGGGCGGCGAGCACCCGCGAACGCTGGACGAGGTGGGCCGCACCTTCAACGTCACGCGCGAGCGGATCCGCCAGATCGAGAACCAGTCGCTGAAGAAGCTGCAGAGCCTCGCCGAAGCGCAGAAGCTGCGCGACGTCGCCTGAGCGCCGCCGCAGCGCACCCCCGCAATCACATGGCTGAGCCGAGACGACGCCCACGGACGGGCTCCGGACCTTCCGCCGCGGATGGCCCAAGCGTCCAGGCGCTCAACCTTTCCGCGCCGAGAGCCGATCTCTCTGGCAGGCTCGTGATCGACATCGACCAGGCACTCTGCGCACTCGTCGCTTGCGACGGATCAGACCTGCACCTGAAGGTGGGGGCGGTTCCGCTTGCTCGCGTCGACGGGGATCTCGTGCCGCTCGGCAACGACGAGTGGCCGGTGCTCGAGGCCGCCGACACCGAGGCGGCGTTGCACCAGCTGGTCGGCAACAGCGTGCGCATGGCCGAGTTCGACGTCGAGAACGAGATCGACCTCTCGCACGACATCCCGGGTGTCGCCCGCTTTCGCATCAACGCGTTCCGCCAGCGTGGCGGTGTGTCGCTGGTGGCGCGCGCGATCCCGCACCGGATCCGCACGATCGACGAGCTGGCGCTGCCCGCCGTGGTTGCCACCCTGGCCGATGAACAGCGCGGCATCGTGCTCGTCACGGGCACGACCGGCTCGGGCAAGTCGACGACGCTCGCGGCGATGATCCATCACGTCAACCTCACTCGCGCCGCGCACATCGTCACGATCGAGGACCCGATCGAGTTCATCCACCGCGACCTGCGCTCGGTGATCAGCCAGCGCGAGGTGGGCACAGACACGGCGTCCTTCAAGCGCGCGCTGCGGCGCGTGCTGCGTCAGGACCCCGACGTGATCCTGATCGGCGAGATGCGCGACGAGGAAACGGTCGCGACGGCGATCTCAGCCGCCGAGACGGGCCATCTCGTGCTCTCCACGATCCACACGATCGATGCCGCCGAGTCGATCAACCGCATGCTCGACTTCTTCCCGCCACACCAGCACAGCCAGGTGCGCTCAATGCTCGCCGGCACGCTGCGCGGCGTGATCTCACAGCGCCTGGTCGCGG
>JBEKSK010000030.1:0-14899 GCA_049517155.1 Solirubrobacteraceae bacterium | reverse complement strand
AACTGAGTTTCACGCGGCTCGCCAACGGGCGCGTGGCCGCCGGGCGCTGTGTCCCCCCGACACTCGCAGGGCCGCGTGCGCGCCGCTGCACCCGCGGCCTGTCCGCCGGCACGGTGACGCTGGCGGCAGCGCCCGGGGCCAATTCGGTCTCCTTCGCCGGTAAGACCTCAACCGGCCGCCTGCCCCCCGGCACCTACACCGTCGTGCTGCACGCGACGGGCCTGAGCGGGCGCGCTTCGACGGCCCTGGCGCTGCTGTTCACGATCGCCGCGCCGAAGCGATAGCGCCCGGGGGCCGGCGGGCGCCGGCGGGGGTGGCACCCAAGCGCGCCATCGGACGCGTGCGCGCGGGCGAGCGCCGCTAGCTGGCGGGGCTCGCCGAGGCGTCGCTGCCGGCCTCGCGCTCGGCCTTCGCGACGGCGCTCTGCGCCGCGTGGATGTCGCGCTCCAGGCCGGGCAGCGGCGTTGCGGACGGCTTGATCACAGCCGGCGTGCCGCAGCCGCCGATGACCGCCCCCGCCGCGAGCACGAGCACGACCGCGGCCGGCCCTCGGGCGCGCCTGCGTCGATTCGCGGGGATCCTCATTGGTTCTCTTTCGGCAGTCCCCCGCCCAGCATGAGCCGGGATCGACGCCAATTCGACCTCGCGACCCATTACTCTGTGGAGCACGGCGATGCCTGACGGCGTTCTCCACCTCTCCTCGCTCGCGGGGAGCCCGCTGCTCGACTCGGCCGGCGAACGGCTCGGCCGCGTGGATGATCTGGTAGCGCGGCTTGACCTCGCCGACCCGCTGCCGCCGGTGATCGGCCTGCGCGCAGCGATCGGCGGGCGGCTTCTGTTCGTCCCGGCCAACAGCATCGAGCGTATCGAGCCGGGCAGCGCCCACACCTCGACGACGAAGCTGAACCTCGCCCAGTTCGAGCGCCGGCCAGGCGAGGTATTGCTGCGCTCGGACGTGCTTGGACGCAGCCTGATCAACGTGAACACCGCGCGCCTGGTGCGCGCCGGCGAGGTCGAGCTGATCCACCAGGACGGCGCGTGGCGGGTGGCGGGCATCGACCCGAGCCTCGGCGCCCGCTTCCGGCGCCTGCTGCCACACCGCATGCGCGGCGAGCAGGGCGCCCACACCGGCTTCGTGGCGTGGCCGGAGCTCGAGCCGTTCGTCGGTCACGTGCCGACGTCGCGCCTTCGCCTGGCCCACCGGCGGATCGCCGCGCTTCACCCGGCCCAGATCGCCGATCTCGTCGAGGCCGCGAGCCACGAGGAGGGCGAGGAGATCCTCGAGGCCGTCGGGCAGGACAAGGAACTCGAGGCGGACGTGTTCGAGGAACTCGACGACGAGCACCAGCTCGAGTTCCTCGACCAGCGCTCCGACCGCGAGGTTGCGGCTGTGCTCGCACGCATGGCCAGCGACGACGCGGCCGACCTGCTGCTTGAGATCAAGCAGGAGCGGCGGCTGCCGGTGCTCGACCTGATGCCGCTCGCGAAGCAGCGCAAGATCAAGGGCCTGCTCGGCTACAACCCGTCGACCGCCGGCGGCGTGATGAGCCCCGACTTCGTCGCCGTGCCCCGAGAGGCGACGGTCGCGACCGCGGTTGCCGCCACCCGCGCCCACGACGTCGCGTCAGACAGCCTCTACACGATCCTGCTGACCGACCCCGACGGCGCGCTGAGCGGAGTGGTCACCGCCGGAGCGCTGCTCCGCGCCGCCCCCGACCAGTCACTCGATTCGCTCGCCGACTCCACCGCTCCCTCGGTCGGCGCCGACGCCGAGATCCCGGAGGTCGCGCGACTGATGACCGACTACAACCTGATCTCACTGCCGGTCGTCGATGCCGACGCCAAGCCGATCGGCGTCGTCTCGGTTGACGACATCCTCGAGCTGACGCTGCCCGAGCAGTGGCGGAGGCGTTACGGACTCGCGCGCGAGTAGACTTTTCCCTGCCCCGCCCCGGGCCATTTACAGGACATTCACCATCGTGGACGACCCCAGCAGATACGAAGACGGCGAACCCCCGCGAAGTAGCGGTCGCGTGGCGCTGCGCTGTGTCGCCCTCACCCGGACTCATCACCTGATTTCCGGCTGACGGACCTCCACGGCGCCCGCCCCGCGACGCACGGTGCGGACCCCGAAAGGAGGTGAACAGGATGACGGCGACGCCCGAGCGCAAGCGCACGGTGCTCGACAGCGCCCACGTCGGCGACATTCAGGGCGCCTTCGGAACGATCGGCCAGCACGACACCGGTGCGCGGCGCAGCTGGCGCGCACGGGGGCTGGCGCTTCTGGCGATCATCGGCCCGGGGTTGATCGTGATGGTCGGCGACAACGACGCGGGCGGCGTCGCGACCTACTCGCAGGCCGGCCAGAACTACGGGACGAGCCTGCTGTGGGTTCTGTTGCTGCTGATCCCCGTGCTGATCGTCAACCAGGAGATGGTCGTCCGCCTCGGGGCGGTCACCGGTGTCGGCCACGCCCGGCTGATCAACGAACGCTTCGGGCGCTTCTGGGGCTGGTTCTCGGTCGGCGACCTGTTCCTTTTGAACTTCCTGACGATCGTCACCGAGTTCATCGGCGTCAGCCTCGCGCTGTCCTATTTCGGGATCTCGCCCTACATCTCTGTCCCGATTGCCGCCGTGCTGCTGGTCACGATCACCGCCAGCGGCTCCTTCAGGCGCTGGGAAAGGGTGATGTTCGTGTTCGTCTTCGCCAATCTGCTGGCGATTCCGCTGTTCTTCATGTCGCACCCCCACGTCGGGCCGGTCGCGCGCGGCTTCTTCGTGCCCTCGATCGCCGGCGGCGGCAACTCGACCTCGGTGCTGCTGATCATCGCGATCGTCGGCACGACGGTGGCGCCGTGGCAGCTGTTCTTCCAGCAGTCGAACGTGATCGACAAGCGCATCACGCCGCGCTGGATCAACTACGAGCGCCTGGACACCTGGATCGGAGCGATCGTGGTCGTGCTGGGAGCCGGCGCGCTGATCGCCGTCTCCGCCTTCGCGTTCGGCACGACCCCGCTCTACGGCCGCTTCACCAACGCGCTCGGTACGGCGAACGGGCTGAAGCTCGAGCTCGGCTCGGTGGCCGGAGCGTTCTTTGCGCTGGTGCTCTTGAACGCGTCGCTGATCGGCGCAGCCGCGCTGACACTCTCGACGAGCTACGCCTTTGGCGACATGTTCGGCACGAAGAGCTCGCTGCATCGCAGCTTCGCGGACGCGAAGTCGTTCTATCTCATCTTCGCCGGGCTGATCGCCGGCGCCGCGGCAATCGTGCTGATCCCGGGTGCGCCGCTCGGTGTGATCACGACCTCGGTGCAGGCGCTCGCCGGCGTGCTGCTGCCCAGCGCGACGGTCTTCTTGCTGCTGCTGTGCAACGACCGGGCCGTGCTCGGCCCGTGGCGCAACCCGACCTGGCTGAACGTGCTCGCGACGGTGATCGTCGCGGTACTCGTCCTGCTGTCGCTGATCTTGATGGCCACGACCGTCTTCCCGTCGATCAACGTCACGACCTTCGCGCTGATCGGCGGCGCCGCCTTCGCGGCCGCCCTGCTCGCGTTCGGCGCCTGGATCCTCTACAGCAGCGCCGGAGCGGGCGAGGTGACGGTGATCGACGAGGGCCCAGCCGTGCCGAAGATGCAGTGGACGATGCCGCAGCTCACGTTCCTCGAGCCGGCCGTTTGGTCGACCGGCAAGAAGGCGGCGATGCTCGGGCTGCGGGCCTATCTGGTCGTGTCGGTCGTGCTGCTCGTCGTCAAAGCGGCGCAGCTCGGAGGCGCCTGAGCGCCTCCGAGCGGACCAGCTCTGGCGCCCCGGGCGGGCGGCGGGCGAGCACACCACGCCCGCTCGCGCGCTACGACGGCCGCAGGCCCAGTTCTCGCAACGTCCGCGCGTCGACCGGCGCAGGGGCCCCGGTCAGGGGATCGGAGCCGCTTGCGGTCTTGGGAAACGCGATCACGTCGCGGATCGACTCGCGTCCGGCGATCATCGCGACGATCCGGTCAACCCCGAGTGCGATGCCACCGTGCGGCGGCGCGCCGTAGCGCAGCGCATCGAGCAGGAAGCCGAAGCGCGCCTGCGCCTCCTGCGCGCTCAGGCCGATCGCCTCGAACACCCGCTGCTGGATCTCGGGCGTGTGTGTGCGGATCGAGCCGCCGCCCAGTTCGGCACCGTCCACAACGAGGTCGTAGGCGCGCGAGCGCAGCGTCCCGGGCTGCGAAAAGTCCAGTTCCTCCTCGCCTTCGGCGGGAGCCGGCGCGGTGAACGGGTGGTGCATCGCGGTCCAGCGCCCGTCCTCCTCGTCGTAGTCGAACATCGGGAACTGCACGACCCACAGCACGTCGTGGCGGTCGGCGTCGATCAAGCCGAGGCGCTCGGCCAGCTCGAGCCGAAGCGCGCCGAGCGCCTGCGCGGCGACGCCGGCACGGTCGGCGACGAACAGGAGCAGGTCGCCGTCGCTCGCGCCCAGCGCCGCGTTGACCGCCGCGATCTGCTCGGCGCTGAAGAACTTGGCGAGGTTGCCGCGCCAGCCGCCGTCACCGACGCTGATCGGGGCCACGGCCTGCGCACCGTAGCGCTGGACGAACTCGCTGAGCCCGTCCTGCTCGGCGCGCGAGAGCTCACGCGCTCCGGCGTTGATCGCGCGGACCACTCCGCCGCTCTCGAGCACGGATGAGAAGACCTTGAACTCGCAGCCGCGGACGAGTTCGCCGACGTCGTGCAGCTCGAGTCCGAAGCGGGTGTCGGGGCGATCGGACCCGAACCGGCCGATCGCCTCGCTGTAAGACATCCGCGGCCATGGCGGCGGGGCGAGAGCGAAATCGCCGACCGCGAAGACGGCGCTCATCACCTCCTCGGTGAGGTTCAGCACCTCCTCCTCGGTCACGAACGACATCTCGACGTCCAGCTGCGTGAACTCGAGCTGGCGGTCGGCGCGCTGGTCCTCGTCGCGAAAGCAGCGGGCGATCTGGAAGTAGCGCTCGAGGCCGCCCATCATCAGCAGCTGCTTGAAGATCTGCGGCGACTGCGGCAGCGCGTAGAACGAGCCGCGCTGCAGACGCGAGGGCACGAGGAAGTCGCGCGCGCCCTCCGGCGTCGCCGCCGTCAGGATCGGGGTTTCGATCTCGAGGAAGTCGTGGCAGTCCAGCACCTCGCGCATCGCGCGCACCACGTGGTGCCGCAGCACGATCGCGTCGCGCATCGGCTCGCGGCGCAGGTCGAGCGAGCGGTAACGCAGGCGCAGCGTCTCGTCCACGCCGACGTCCTCATCGAGCGGGAAGGGCGGCGTCGGCGAGGTGGCGAGCACGTCGAGCTCCGCAACCGCCAGCTCGATCTCGCCGGTTTGAAGCGACGGGTTGATCGTCCCGGCGCCGCGCAGCACGATCTCGCCGGCGACGCTCAGCACGGCCTCGCTGCGCAGATCGTGCGCGGCGGCGTGGGCGGCGGGAGCGCTGTCGGGGTGAAAGACGAGCTGCAGGAGCCCGGAGCGGTCGCGCAGATCGATGAAGATCAGCCCGCCATGGTCGCGGCGACGATGAACCCAGCCTGCAACCCGGACGATGCTCGCCGCGTCCGACGCCCGCAACTCCCCGCACCAGCGGTCGCGGTAGCGATTCGCCGCCGGCAGCTCCATCACGCGGCCACCAGGCGATCCACAAGGGCGCCGCGTTCAACGGTCTCCTCGGTTCCCTCACGCAGATCGCGCAGCAGCACCGACTCTCCCTCGACGAGCGCAAAGAAGCGCGCACCGAGCCGCTCGGCCTGCCTGAGCTGCCCTTTCAGCGTGCGTCCGGCGAGCTCCATCTGGGCGGCCAGCCCAGCCTCGCGGGCGGCCGTGAGCGTCTCGAACGCATCGGCGCGCGCGGCCTCAAAGGCGACGTAGAGATCGACCGGGGCCGCGGCGAGCGGATGCTCCCCGGAGGCCAGCAGGATCCGCTCGATCCCGGCCGCCCAGCCGATCCCCGGCGTCGGCGGCCCGCCGAGCTGCTCGACGAGGCCGTCGTAGCGCCCTCCGCCGGCCACGCCCGACTGCGCCCCGAGCGCGTCGCTGGTGAACTCGAACAGGGTGCGCGTGTAGTAGTCCAGCCCGCGCACCAGCGTCGGGTCGATCTCATAGGCAACGCCGGCGCGCCCGAGCAGATCCCGCACGCAGGCGAAGTGCTCGGCATCGTCCGCCTCGAGCCGCTCGAGCAGCCGTGGCGCGCCGGCCATCACCTCACGCGTGCCGGGGTCGTCGGAGTCAAACGCGCGCAGCGGGTTCAGCTCGATGCGCTCGCGCACGACCGGAGCGAGCCGCTGCGCGTTGGCACGCAGGTAGGCGGCTAGTTCTTCGCGGTAGGCCGAGCGCGTGGCCGGGCTGCCGAGGCTCGATAGCCGCAACCGAACCCCGCCCACGCCGAGCCGCCCCAGGATCGTGGCCAACAGGACGATCGTCTCGGCGTCGAGGGCCGGATCCTCGGATCCGAGCGCCTCGATCCCGAGCTGCCAGAACTGGCGGTAGCGGCCCTTCTGTGGTCGCTCGGCGCGGAAGAAGCTCGAGAGGTAGTAGAGGCGCACCGGCGCCGGGAGCTTGTGCATGCCGGATTGGACGTAGGCCCGGCACACCGGGGCTGTGCCCTCCGGGCGCAGGGTCAGCGAGCGCCCGCCCCCGTCGTCGAAGCTGTACATCTCCTTCTGCACGATGTCGGTCGCTTCGCCGACGCCGCGTGCGAACAGCTCCGTCGCCTCGAAGCTCGGCGTCTCGATCCGACCGTAGCCGGCGGCTTCGAGCAGCTCACGCGCGGTGCGCTCCAGGTCGGCGCGCACGCCCGCCTGCTCGGGAAGGATGTCGAACGTCCCACGCGGGGCTGTGAGCTTGCTCACCGGGCCGCGAGCTCGGTCAGAAACGGGTTGCTGCGGCGCTCGTCCTCGAGCGAGGTCTGCGGGCCGTGACCCGGAAGCACGACCATCGCCGGCGGGTAGCCGTCGAGCAGGGCGGCAATCGAGGCGAGCAGAGCCGCCCCGTCGCCGCCGGGCAGATCGACCCTGCCGACCGAGCCGCGGAACAGCACGTCGCCGACCAGCAGCGTCTCGTGCTCGGGCAGCGCATAGGTCAGATGCCCCGGACTGTGGCCGGGAGTGAAAAGAACGTCGATCCCGAGCCCGGCGAGATCCAGGCGCTCGCCGCCGGCGAGCAACTCGTCGGCGTCGTAGCTCTCGAACCCGCCGAGTCCCATCCAGCCCACGGCGGCGTCGATGTCGGCCAGGATCTCGCGTTCGAGCACCGGGCAGTAGACCGGCGCGCCGGTGGCGTGCGCGAGTGCCGCGACGGCGCCGATGTGGTCCACGTGCGTATGCGTGAGCAGGATCGCCGCAACGCTGACGCCATGCGATTCGATCTCCGCGATCAGTCGCTCGGCCTCGTCACCGGGGTCGATCAGGACCGCTGTGGTGGCGCCCGCGCGCCAAACGAGGTAGCAATTTTCCTGGAACGGACCGACGGTGAAGCGGCGAACCTCGAGCGCCCCCATCAGCGGGCGGCCTTCCGGCGCTGCGCGCGACGGTACATGAACTGGTCGGTGTAGTAGATGAGCGGCATGTAGAGCGCCAGCACGACGGGAATGAGCAGCAGGTTCTTGGTCGGCGTCGTGTGCTTGAGCAGGAGCGTCGAGATCCCGTAGACGACAGCAGCGGCGATCGCGGCCCGCCACAGCGACCCCTTCCAGGTCGGCGGGGTGTCGTAACGGTTCTTGCGCGGCGTGCCGGAGCCGCGTCCGCGAGCGCCGGAGCCGCCCTTCTCCGTCGCGCTCGGCTTGCGACCCGTGCGGCCGCGCGACTCGATCATCCCCGCGGCGTTGCCGCGGTGCTTTGTCTTTCGGGTGCGCGGGGCTCGAGGCATCTGTCGTCCATCAATCTAGATGGTTCTCGATGATCTGGCGGGCGGGGTCGAACCCGCGGATCTCGAGCTGCGCCGGGAACCCAGCCAGCGCGGCGCGCGGCGCGAGCCCTACGATCTCCGCGGCGGCGACGTCCGCATGGCGCGAAACGGCTTCGACGATCGCGGCAAGCGGCAGCGCGATCGGATCCTCGACGTTCATCGAGACCTGGGCGGTGCCATCGCGCGAGGAAAGCTCGATCGCCATGGCGCGCAGACCCGCCAGCCCCTCGCGTCCGCCGTCGCGGATGCTCTCAGCGATCTCGCGGGCGGTGCCGAGGTGCGCGGGCCTCGCGAGCTCCAGGTTGAACGCCACAAGCGGCGGGCGGGCGGCGACGAGCACCGCGCCCGCGCTCCGATGCAGGCGGCGCGGCCCGAAATCCGGCGACAGCTCCCCGTCGGCAAGTCTCGCAGCCAGATTCGCGATCCCGCCCCGGCGTATCTCGGCCCGCGTACGGCCGCCGGCGAGCGCGCCGTAAAGGAAGACCGGGAGGTGCACGTCGCTGCCCAGCAGCTCCGCCGTCAGCAGCGCCTCCGCACAGGCCGCGCCACGCAGGTCCGCGCTCACATAGACCAGCGGCACGACGTCGATCGCGCCGATGTGCGGATGCTGGCCCCGCGGACTACGAAGGTCGATCCGCGCCACGGCCTCGCGCGCCCCGGCCGCGAGCGCCTGCGAGAGCGTCGCCGGCACGCCGGCAAGCGAGTACACCGCACGGTGGTGGTCGGCATCCTGGTGGCGGTCGAGCACGCGCGCGCCCGACGCAAAAGCCTCGCCGATCGCGTCAAGCACCGCCGCGTCGCGGCCCTCGGAGACGTTCGGTACGGCAAGCAGCAATGCCACGGCCGAGACGATACGCACCGCCCGCGCAGGACCGGCGCTCGAACCGGCGTCGAGGCCTCCCGTCCCCGGCGAGGTAAAGTGCCGATCCCCGCCGGAGTAGCTCAGTCGGTTAGAGCAGCGGAATCATAATCCGCGTGTCGGGGGTTCGAGTCCCTCCTCCGGCATGGAAGGTCCCGCCAAATCGGGCGGGTGTCCAAGCAGTCGCAGCGTGAAATGCCTCCCGCCATGGCATCGTGGTCGACCGCAGCGCTGACCGCGACCTGCGCTGAAGGTCACGCTCAGCGAGCTCACGCGCGGCGGGCTACTTACGAGCCCACAGCGACACCGCCACCGACGGCCCCAACCGGCCCCGTACGACCGGTGTCCCGGGCTCCTCCGCCTACTCGGCCAGACACACCGAGGCGACGGCGAGCGCGGCGATGTGCTGGTCCACACTCGTGAGGTTCGCTCGCATCGTGTTGAGGCTGACGTGGGTCGCCCCGGCTGCACGCCACGCGGCGACTTTCTCCGCGATCGCGTCCTGACTCGCATTTCCCACGCTGGTGCGACCTTCCATGCCGAGCGCCGATGGATCGCGCCCTGCCCCGACCGCCGCTTCGTGGACCGTTGCGATGGCCTCGGTCAGTTCCGGGCCGGGCTCCATCATCGGAAACCAGCCGTCCGCAAGTCTGCCGATGCGCCGCAGGGCTGACTTCTGGCTCCCGCCGAACCAGACGGGGATCGGGCGTTGGATCGGCAGCGGGGCGATCCCGGCGCCGGTGACGGTCTCGTAGTTGCCGCTGAACGTCACACTGCGCTGAGTCCAGAGCTTGCGCAGCAGCTCGACCTGTTCGCCGACCCGCTCGCCACGGTTGGAGAAGTCCGCGCCGAGAGCCTCGTACTCGACCGCGTTCCAGCCGAGCCCGACGCCCAGCCGAAGCCTCCCCTCGCACAGGAGATCGAGCGTGGCGGACTGCTTTGCGACCAGCACCGTCTGGCGCTGGGGGAGAATGACGATCGAGGTGACGAGCTCCAACGACGTCAGGGCCGCCAGGTAGCCGAACAACACGAACGGCTCAAGGAACGTGCTGTTGACGTCGTAGGGGCCCTTCCAGTCGCGATGCACGCTTGGGTCTGCGCCCAGCACATGGTCGTAGACCGCGATGTGGGTGTACCCGAGTTCCGCCACGGCGGCCACGTACTCGCGCACGGCCCCGCGGTCCCCGCCGATCTCGGTTTGCGGGAACACCACGCCGATACGAGTGGAGCCGGTCATGCCGAGTAGAAACCTACTGCCTGCGAGGTGTCGCGCGGGCGTAAACGGAGCTCGCTGGGATCTGGCCGGGCGGGCTGCACCGTGACGTGGCGGTCCGTCCGCAGGGGACCCCGAGACCAGGCTGAGCCGCACTGTTTCGCGCAGACCCAGGGCGGCCTACGGATCCGGCTGAAAGACCTGGCCCGGTGCTCGGCTAAGCCACCGGGCCAGTCTCGGCCGTGTTACCCGGCGATGTCACCGATGTTGTTGTCGACTGTATTCGAATCCGTCCACGAGCCATTGGTGGCAGTGGTGTAGACAAAATCGTAATTGGTGACGCCCGCGTACGTCGCGGTCGGGAAGAACAGCAACTCGAATGCCTGGTTGCCCTGGTCGTTGCTGGATGTCGACCCTGTTGTCGTCGGATCGCATGCGGCGGTGCATGCGGCAAACGGATCGAAATCGGCAGATTGGACCGAACTGGGGGCCGATACTGACCAGGTTTCCACTCCGTAGAACGTGCCTTGCACGCCGCCGGCCTGGACGGTTCCAGGGCACGAGGACGGGTTTGGCTCGCCCACGTCAGCCAGCGTCACGAACGTTCCCTTGACCTGCTCATAAATCGTGTAGCTGCCATCTTCCTGCGGCTGGATCACCCATGTGCGATTGTAGGTATCCGTGGCCCAATCTCCGCAGGCACCGGAGTCAGGGCCGGTGCTCGTGGCGCTTGCCGTTACAACCAACGGGCTGTTGATGCCATCGGCTCCGTCTGCGCCCGCCGTACCGTTCGTGCCGTTGACACCTGGGGGACCGACTTGACCTGCCGCCCCCGTGGCACCTGCGGGCCCGACGCTATCTGCGACGCCTTGGGCGGGCGGGGCGCCGTTGGTCGTGCCGCCGTTCGTAGAACTCGCGCCGGTTTTGCCCTGCTTGCCGGTGTATCCGCGCGCACCGCGCTGACCGCGCAGTTGGGCGAGGACGCTCGGCTTGATCTGATGCGCGCTAGTGACGAGGTAGCTGCTCGCGTATGCTGCTCCACCCCCTGCCAGAAACAGCGCGATAACTGCGAGTACGCCACTGATTGTCGGGCGACGTTTCACTAGGTATTCCCCTTTGCTTTCGTCGATAAGCGCGAGCCGTTCTTTATGTCAAGGGACGGTCACACCATAGATAGACGGGTGCTCCAGTTGTCTACTACGTATATTGATGACCGCATGGGTCACCCGATTCGGTGCGCTATCCCGCGAGCGCTGCGCTGAGCAGTCAGCCGCGCGCTGTGATCCTGTCGTGGACGGAGCGCATCCTGCCGTCGTCTTTGAAGTTACTGCCCGCTGAACTACCGGGGCCACGGTGTGTAACTTCTTCACGACAACCTACCAGACGGCTTCCAACCCTTTTAGGGTATTAATGCCACCCAAACGGGCAATGCTTGCCGGGGCCGCCGATCCACCACGGGCCGGAACGCGAGCGAGGTGTCGCATGGGCGTAACGCAGCCCGCCTGCGCGGATCTGCCGGCCGGCACGCCGATGGAGGTGTGCGTCTGCGGGTGCTGGTGCAACCACGCGGTCTGCAAAGCTGCCTACTGGTGTCGGCAAGATGAAAGTCCGCTTCGCCGTCGCGCCCGGGGGCGGATCGCCGGAAGGCACCGACGTCGTCGCGTTGGCAGATGTGCTGGAGGCCAGCGGCTTTGATGGCGTCTGGCTGTCCGACCTCCCGCTCGCCCCTGTCCTTGATCCGTTGCTTGGCCTGGCGCTGATCGCCGGCCGGACCAGCCGCCTTCGGCTCGGTGCGAACGTGGTGCCGTTGGGCCGCAATCCATTCCTCCTGGCCAAGGCGCTGGCGCAACTTGACCAGATCTCCGCCGGCAGGCTGCTGCTGAGCTTCGTGCCGGGAGTCGATCAGCCTGGTGAGCGTGACGTGCTTGGCTTGGAAGGCGCGAGTCGTGGTGTCGTGCTCGAGGAGGTGCTCGGCCTCCTGCGCTCGTGGTGGGCCGGCGAAGAGGTCGAACATCACTCGGCTCGATGGTCCTTCGCAGGAATCGCCACCGCCGCCCGTCCGGTTCAGGACCCGTTGGAGGTCTGGCTCGGCGGGCGCGGGCCAAACGCGCTCGAACGGGTGGGCAGGATCGCTGACGGATGGCTCGGCGCGCTGCTCACGCCCGAGGAAGCCCGCGCTGCACGCGAGCAGATCCAGGCCTCAGCCGCGCGCGCCGGGCGCGAAATGGACCCCGAGCACTTCGGCATGAGCATCGCGTATGCCCGCACGACCCCCACAGACCAGCAACTCGAAGCTCACAGAACACGCAGGGCAGACATCGACCCGCTCGAACTGCTGCCGATCGGCGCGCAGGCGCTGAACTCTCTCGTCGCTCGCTACCTCGACTCCGGACTATCGAAGTTCGTGCTACGACCCGCGGCGGCGGTCACGGCCTGGGACGACGAGGTTGAGTGGCTCGGTGCCGCGATCCTCGACCTCCAGACGCCGTGACGCCGCCCAGCTGCCGCGCGTGTCCAGGTCCCTATTGCTCGCTCGCCATCGAGAGAATCTGCGCGCTGCTGTACTTTCCCGCCATCTCCGGGTGCGTGCTCGTGAGGTGGGCGTTCACGTGGTCGACGACCGCGTCGTCGGTCTCACCCTCGATGCGCTCGCCGCACGGGCAGTTGACTACTTTCATGCCGCCTCCGATCGTCACAGGATCCGATTCGTGAGCGCCGTTCCAACCGGGCACGCTGCCGGCATACGGCGTCTCAGAGCGAAACGTACTGTCACTTGGCACCGGCGTCGAGCCGGTCCCCGCCCGCGTCGTCCCGGCAAGAGCCGCTCGCTCTAACGACCACACCGAGGGCCCACGATCCCCCGCCGCGATCGGCCCCTAAAATCGTCGCCACCTCATGGAGCTCATCGTGGCAACCGCGCCGCTCGCCTCGCCGGCGCGCCGGCGTCAGGCGCGTGCGCAGCGCGGACTCTTCCGTGTCGGCGCGGTGCAGCACCGCTGGCATGCCGACCCGGCCGAGCACCAGCAGCATCTCGCCGACGGCGTGCGCGCTGCCGTATCCGAGGGTGCGCGGCTGGTCTGCCTGCAGGAGCTCACGCTTTCGGCCTACTTCGCAGTCGGCCCGGCCGGGCCGGCCGCCAGCGGAGTCGTGGCGGAGAACATCGCCGACGGCCCGACCCGCATGTTCGCGGCGCGTCTTGCGGCGGAGACCGGGGCCCATATACACGCTTCCCTATTCGAGACGGGGCCAGCGGGGGACGAGCTCGGCTACAACACCGCGATCGTGGTCGCCCCCGACGGGCGGCTCGTCGCTCGCACCCGAAAGCTCCACATCCCCAAAACGGCGGGCTACCACGAGGACCGCTACTTCCACCCCGGTCCGCCACAGCCGGAGGCGTTCCCGGTCCTCGTCCTCGAAGCGGCGAAGCTCGGCTTCCCGACGTGCTGGGACCAGTGGTTCCCGGAGCTGGCGCGCGCCTACGCGCTAGCCGGAGCGGATGTTCTGGTCTATCCGACCGCAATCGGCTCCGAGCCGGACCATCCGGACTTCGACACCCAGCCTCTGTGGGAGCGCGTGATCACGGGCAACGGGATCGCAAACGGGCTGTTCATGGTCGCCGTGAACCGTGTCGGTGAGGAGTCGCCGCTGCGCTTCTACGGATCCTCGTTCATCTCCGACCCCTACGGCCGGATCCTGGTGCAGGCCCCGCGGCACGAGCCCGCGGTGCTCGTCGCGGATCTGGACCTGGACCAGCGCCGAGACTGGCTCGAACTGTTCCCGTTTCTGAGCACGCGCCGCCCTGACGCCTACGGCACGCTCACCGATCCGCTCAGCGGCTGAGCGCCGCCACGATCACGCGGCGGGAACCTGCTGGGTGATGCAGTGGACGTTGCCCCCGCCGAGCAGGATCTCCCGTGCCGGCACTCCGAACAGCTCGCGGCCGGGAAAGCACTCGCGCAGGACCTCTGCTGCTGCGTCGTCGGTTCGCTCGTCGAGCAGCGGAAACACGATTCGCGTCGTTGCGGCATAGAAGTTCACGTAGGAGGCGGCAAGACGATCGCCGGCTCGCCGCGGCTGCGTACCGGCAACGGCCTCCACACCGGCGGCCTCCTGCGCGCTGATCGTCAACGGCCCGGGCGCCGGCATGCGCACCACCTCGAGCGCCCGGCCGCGAGCGTCGGTGACCGCCTCGAGGCGCCTTCGGGCATCCTGCGATATCTCCCACTGGGGGTCGGACTCGTCGTCGGTCCAGGTGAGCGCCACGACGCCCGGGCGGACGAAGCAGGCGAGGTTGTCGATGTGGCCGTCGGTCTCGTCGCCCGCGACACCGCGTCCGAGCCAGATCACCTTCTCTGCTCCCAGGTAGGCGCAGAGGATCTCCTCCAGTTGCCCGCGCGTGAAGCCGGGATTTCGGTTGGGGTGCAACAGGCACTCCTCGGTGGTGAGCACCGTGCCCTCGCCGTCCACGTGGATCGAGCCTCCCTCCAGCACGATCGGGCCCACGTAGCGATCGGCACCCTCGATCTCGAGGACCTTGCGCGCCACGCGATCATCGCGATCCCACGGCGAGTACAGACCGCCGTCCAGGCCACCCCAGGCATTGAAGTGCCAATCGATGCCGCGTCGCCCGCCGCCCGGGCCGGTTACGAACGTCGGCCCGGTGTCGCGCATCCAAGCATCGTCGGTCGAGATCTCCACGACGCGGATCGAGGCGGAGAGCAGCGAGCGGGCATGCTCGAACTGCGCGTCGGAAACCGCCAGTGTCACCGGTTCGCTGGCGTTGATCGCCTCGGCGACGGCGGCGAAGGCCAACTGCGCCGGCTTTGCGCGCTCGCGCCAGTTGTCAGGCCGCTGCGGCCAGGCCATCCAGCAGC
Organism: Solirubrobacteraceae bacterium; assembly: GCA_049517155.1. Taxonomy (GTDB): domain Bacteria; phylum Actinomycetota; class Thermoleophilia; order Solirubrobacterales; family Solirubrobacteraceae; genus Palsa-513. The sequence goes on along the minus strand of JBEKSK010000030.1, from coordinate 44 downwards.
CCGAGTGGGGCTCGAACTCCGCCGGCATCCGGTAGCCATCGTCG